>CAYONE010000050.1:0-30674 GCA_964405245.1 uncultured Paludibacter sp. | reverse complement strand
TTTTACCAAATCAACAATAATATAATACGAAAATGGGCTTTTTAAGGCTCGACTATATATTTTAAATGCACTTATAAATCAATAAATTTATAGTATAAAAATTAGTTATATAAACAACATTTATTTGAAAAATAAAATTCTAATGATAGGTTTTAATTTTTTTTAAATTCAAATTCACATTTCACTTTCCCCTCTTTAAAATCTCCACTAACCACTTCCAGCATTTTTGTGTCGATGAAATACTCAGTCGTTCATCCGGTGAATGAACGCCGTACATTTGCGGACCAATGGAAATCATATCCAGATGTGGATATTTTTCGAGGAACAAGCCACATTCCAATCCGGCGTGAATGGCGCGAATCTGAGCTTTTTCACCGAAAAGGTGGGTGTAACTTTCTTCTGCTTTTTTCAGAATATCCGATTTGATATTCGGTTTCCAACCCGGATAACCATCGCCATGAGTTACTTCTGCTCCTGCAAGTAGAAATACTGATTCAACCTGTTGCGCAATATCAAACTTAGAACTTTCCACCGAACTGCGCTGACTGGTGGTTATCAGTATTTTACTATCGGGTTTCATTTTTACCGATGCCAGATTAGTAGAAGTTTCCACTAATCCGGGCATATCTTTGCTCATGGCTTTTACACCATGCGGACAAGCGTACAATGCGTTTAAAAGCTTATCAGAAGTTGATTTGTCAATTACAGTATCGGGTAGTGTTTCCGAGTCGAGCGAAATTTTCAAATCAGGTTCTGTATCGCCAAATTCTTTTTCAATATCTGCAGTATATTGATTCAGCAACACTCTAACGCGTTCTTTCATCTCCCATGGCACGCAAACTGTTGCCCAGGCTTCGCGAGGAATGGCATTTCGCAGATTTCCACCATCAATTTTAGCAATGCGCAAATCAGTTTCCTTATTTACATTCCACAAATAGCGATTCAGAATTTTATTGGCATTTCCAAGTCCCTTGTTAATATCATCGCCCGAATGTCCGCCTTTTAAACCACCTACACTTACCGCAAATGCAAAATATCCTACTGGCGGTTTTTCGGAAGTATATTTTAAAACAGCTGTAGTGTCAATTCCGCCGGCACAACCGATAAATATTACGCCATCGTCTTCCGAATCGAGATTTATAAGCACATCGCCCTTTAAAAGCTTATTATCTAAGGCAAAAGCGCCGGTCAGTCCGGTTTCCTCATCAACCGTAAATAAACATTCCAAAGCCGGATGTTGCAAATCTTTTGAAGCCAACACAGCCAGCATCATTGCCATGCCAATACCGTTATCGCCACCAAGCGTGGTTCCACGTGCTTTCACAAAATCGCCATCGATAAAATAATTGATGGGCTGTGTGTCGAAATCAAACTCCACATCGCTGTTTTTTTCGCACACCATATCCATGTGTGCCTGTAAAATAACTCCTTTGCTTTTTTCGAAACCAGTTGTTGCCGGTTTGCAAATTAGCATATTACCTGCACTGTCTTTTTTATATTCAAGTTTATTTTGTTTGCTAAAATCTGCGAGAAAAGCAATTAATTTTTCTTCTTTTTTCGAAGGGCGTGGAATTTGCGTAATATCGTGAAAATAATTCCACAAAGCGGTTGGTTCAAGATGTTTCATAACTGTAGAATTTTAATAATGACCTGCAATGCAAAGTTAAACAAATAAATCAGTAATAAACAAGAAAATAAAGTATGGAGATATTATCATAAGCAAAAAAAATCAACCATTGTCTTTATTGAGACAATGGTTGACTAAATTTGAAAAAATAGAAAAACAGATAAAGTTGATTATTCTACATTAGCTCTATTGGCGGGAATTGGAACATTCCTTTTTACAGCAGCTTGTGTGCCATATTTATAAGTCAGGTTGTAAGTATTTCCACCTTCAGGCATATTAAACTCACGGGTGTGTACCACAATTTTCACTTCATTTTCACCTGAAACCTGCAGTGATTTCAGATTAAACGAAACTATTCCACTAAGGTTGAAATGCGGATAATCGCCATTAGCATTATGGCGGAATTCAAGATGAATTTTTCCGTCATCGTAAGTTTTCAGATTATCCGAAACCAGATTGATAAAATGCACTTTATTTCCTCCCGGATAATCAAAACGAACATTCAGAAAATCGCTTCCAATCCACATATCACGAATGTAAACATAATCGTTTCCGATACTGTCTTGTGTGGCAGGTGTGATTTTAAAAATTCCCTTTGTAAGCACCTCATAAACATCGTTCAACTTTACAAGATAATCATAGGTAGCTGCTTGAGGTTTTTCAGCAAGTATTGTGTAATTTGCTATCACGCGCTGACCGTCTTTGGGACGATAATACTTTAAATCAGATGCAGCCGTCCACAGTCGTTTATTGTTATCGAGGTTTAAAAAGTAAGCGGTGTTATTTTCCGGATTTTCAACCGTGGCAATGTCAATAACAAAATTGTCGAGCGAATAACCTTCGTCAACGGAACATGCAGCTAACATCAAAAGCGGCATTAAATAAAAAATCAGTCTTTTCATATACGTTATCTCCTTAAAAAAATAAATTATCAAATTTGATTTCAACAATAATAAGATGATAGAAATGTTCATTTTGTTGCAGATTTCTGTCTTAAAAAAAATTAAAATAAGTCAGAGTTAATCCCAAAACAACAAACAGACTACAAAAAAATATTCATACAAACAACGCATTAAAAAACAGTAATTCAGAATGTTTTATCGATAAAAAAATATTTTCAGAAACAAAAAAACACAAATCAGACACATTCTGCTGCAATTTCAGCAAAAAAATAAATTACATTTGTATCAGAATGATTAATTAGGCGACACTAAAATCGCTGGAATTTTGATAATAACAAATAGAATACATGACAATTAACCCCGAAGTAATTTCTGCAATAATCCGACATTCAGAAAAGCATAATAACCCTTTCTATCTTTATCAAACAAACTTAATTCAGGATAATTGTAAGATTTTCAAACAAATTATATATCCTGAAAAAAGTATTCACTTTGCCTCGATGGCGAATGCGAATCCTGATTTTCTGAAAATAATCAAACAGGAAAAAATAAACATTTTTGTTAATTCGCCATTGCATTTTGACGCTGCGCTGAATGCGGGTTTTCGTGGTAAAGAAATTATTTACACTGCTTCGGGATTATCAGAAGAAATTTTGCTGATGATTGGGAAACATGATTTGCAGGTAAATCTCGATTCGTTAAATCAGCTGAAACAATGGACAAAACTATTTCCGGAGAAAAGCGTGGGAATTCGTTGTAATATCGGCGATGCCGTAAAACCTTATTCATCACATGCTGGAGCTTTTATCGGCAAGGAAAGCCGGATTGGTTTTACTGCCGATGATTTGGCAAAAATTCCTGAACGCTCTTTAATCAACGGCTTGCATTTATACGCCGGAACCGATATTACCGATATTAATTACATAATTTCGTGTTATGAGGAATTAGCAAAACTCGCGATGGATTTTCCAAATATCGAGTACCTGAATTTCGGCGGTGGTTTTGCGGTGAACGAAAGCGGCGAACATAATTTCGATTTCGAAACTTACGGTAAAAAAGTTTCGGAACTTATGGAAAAGGTTTCGGCGCAAAAAGGAAAACGAATAAAAATGATACTTGAACCGGGCAGAATGATTGGCGGGAATGCGGGTTATTTTGTTTGCAGGGTTACTGATACGAAGAATCGTGACGACAAAACTTTAGTAGGCGTAAATGCTTCAACCGTACAGTTTTCGCGCCCATTGTTATATCCCGATGAAGCAAGACATCCGATTACAATCATTAGAAACGGCAAACTACTGAATATTTCCGAAACTCAAAGCACTTCAGTATTCGGCTGCTCAACTTACTCGCGTGATATTTTTGCGCATGATGTTCAACTTCCGGATTTACAAATTAATGATATCATTGTATTCGAAAATGCCGGTTCATATTGTGCATCATCGTATATGCATTTTTTGGGATTTCCGAAACCGGAGGAATATTTTACCCCAAACCCCTAAAGGGGCATTCAAACTTTTTCAAAGTTCAAAACTTATGAAAAGTTAAATAAAAATAATATGAGAATCGAACTTGTAGAAGGTAAAGAAGCTGAAAAATTATTCGGGGAAGTAAGTTCAGCTGTTTACGCGGGAAATAAATATTTTCGCGGAACTGATAAAAGTGTCGAAAAATTGGTGCTTGGAGGCAGCAAAACATACTCACAACATGCTAATGTAAAACAATTCATTTTGTTTAATGGGAATGATGCTGTGGCTCGATTCGCATTGATACACGACAGAAAATTACCAGATTATGTTCAGATTGCCTATTTCGAAGCGATTAAAGGTCTTGGAAATATATACAAGTTGATTGAGCCCGAAATTAAAAAGCATTTCCCCCATTGCGGTAAAGTTGTAGCCGGACTGAACGGACATTTGAATTATGGCGCAGGAATTTTACTGAACCGATTCGATGAAGTTCCGGTTTTTGGTTTGCCCTATCAGCCTGAATATTATGCCGATTATTTCGCCGATTTTCATCGCAGGCGAATGTTTACTTTCAGAATTAACATGGAGATGTATGCAGTCTGGGCAAACTCGTTTCAGCAGCAGCGCGAAATCCCGGGCCTTAAACTTCGGTTTATGGACAAAAAAAACATCAAAGCCGAAAGTGCCATTTATACCTATCTGAATAACAAAGCTTTTACCAAACATCCTTTTTGGGCTGATAGAGAAGTTGAAGAAGATATTGAATTGTTTTATCCGTTTCGCCATTTGCTCGATAACGAAAATCTTGTTTTTGCCGAAGTGAATGGTGAACCGGTTGGATTTTTTCTTTGGTATCCCGATTTCAACCAAATGGTTAGCTCACATCGCGATTTGAATTTGTTAGATGTGATTAAATTCAGAGCCGGAAAACGTCCTGATACTTTCCGTTTTACCGAAATCGGTATTATTCCTGAATATCAGCGAAGTACATTGGTTTTTTCATTAATTCAAAAACCAATGGAGTTTATTATGAAGAACGGTTTCAAGTTTTGTGAAGGAGGTTTTATTTTTGAGGAAAACAAAGCATCAGTAGCTTTTGCCAAAGGATTATTCAAAAGAAGTTTAGGCACTGAACCCGATTTTTACAGAGAATTTGCGGTGTTTGAACGAAAGCTTTAAAGGGGATAATTAATGGCAAAGCAGTTTATTTACAATTTACAGATTTACAATTTACAATTTATTGGCAAATTAACACATTGGCAAATTTCCAACTTCATTTAAGGAAATATTTTCTTAGAAAATGAAATTTAATCTATACTCAAAAGTTGCTCAGCTTCCGAACGATTGGGACGTACTGGCTGAGAATTACTTTCAGAAAAGAAAATTTCTGAATCATACTGAAATATTCAATCCCTGCCAGCAAAAATATTATCTCTGTACCGAAAATGAAAAATCAGTTGCTGCCGCGATTGTTTATTCGTTGCGATTGGACATTTTTACGTATTTAAAGGTTAAAAGTCCGGTTAAAATGAATATAATCGGAGTGCCATGTTCTGTTTCAACATCCGGAATTTTTGGCGAAAACAATGCTGTGGAAGCGTTGAAAAACTATATTTTCCAGCAAGAAAAAGGTTTAACAATAGCTTTAAATCTCACGCAAAAACCGGTTGAAGACACAAATGCATACGGAAAAACACTTCCAACCATTGTTTTCGATAATAAGTTTGCCGATTGGAATGAATACCTTAGTTCGCTCCGTTCAAATTATCGTCGCCGGCTAAAACTGATAAACCAGCAGAACGAAAATCTGCATTTCGGAAAAAATGTCTGTTCGGAATTTACAAAGGAAATGCATCGTCAATATCTCGAAGTTTACAACCGCAGCAAAGGAAAACTCGAAAAACTCAGTTTTGAATTTTTCAGGAATTTGCCGGAGGAATTTGTTCTTACGGTTTGTTATATTAATAATGAAGTTTCTGGCTGGAATATTGCATTGAAAGATAACAATATATATTACTTTTTTTTGGGTGGGATTAATTACAATCAGAATAAAACGCACCATACATATTTTCGGTTATTGACACAGCTTCTGCGCGATGGAATTGAAAACAAAGCCGGAATTATTGAATTGGGACAAACTGCCGAAACAGCAAAAATGCGCATGGGAAGCAAACCTGAAAAGCTGTACATGGAAGCGCATCACAGCAGTAGGATTGTGAATTATTTATTGAAAAAATTTGGTTCGATACTTGAATACAAATCAAGACCTGAATCTACAAATACTTTTAGACAAAGCTAATGAAGATATTAATGATAAGACCACGTCCGCCGCGCGAAACAATAGGATTGCAACATGTGATGATAGTGGAACCGCTGGAATTGGAGATTTTGTATGCATTGAAACGCGAAAAGGATACGGCTATTATTGTGGACATGATTCTCGAAAAAAAACCTGTAGAGTATTTTCTGAATTTACACAAACCCGATGTATTGTGCCTTACAGGCTATATCACACACGTTAATACCATAATATCTTATTGTAAAACAGCAAAAAATATTCTTCCTGAAATTACAACGATAGTTGGCGGCGTACATTGCGAAGTTTGCCCGGAGGATTTTGAGAATGATGCTGTGGATTTCAGGGTTGTTCGCAACGCAGCTATAAATTTCACCAGTTTGCTTAATCATATCGAATTAAAAACCAAACTTCCCGAAGGTGTTTTTTGCAATGGCGATACATTGGAAAGCAAAACGCTTCCCGCTTTCGATTTCCGCGTGCCTTTCCCCCATAGAAAAGCCGTGAAACATTATCGGCATAATTATTTTTATATTTTTCACGATAAAGTGGCGTTACTGAAAACTTCGTTTGGTTGTCCTTATTTATGCTCGTTCTGCTTTTGCAGGATTATAACCGATAAAATGTACAAACAACGACCTTTATCGGAAGTTATTGAAGAAATTAAAACCATAAACGAAACGGAAATTTACATTGTTGACGATGATTTTCTGGTGGATAAAAAATGGTTAAAAGCTTTTATAGCTGAAATTAAAAAACAAAAAATAAAAAAGCATTATTTAGTCTATGGTCGCGCCGATTTTATAGCTGAAAATCCCGAGATTATGCATGAATTGGCTCAAATCGGATTGCGTACGGTGATTGTTGGATTCGAAAGTTTTTCGGACAAGGAACTGGACAAATATAACAAAAAAACCTCAGTAGCCATGTACAAACAAACAATGGCTGTGCTGCATCGCGAAAAAATTGAAGTTTTTGCTACTATTATCATTCCGCCCGAATGGGATAAAAGTGATTTTAAAAATATGGTGAAAGTAGTGAAAGAACTTGGCATTCATTACGTAAATCTTCAACCTCTCACACCATTACCAAAAACCGGGGTAAGTTATCCCGACGATAAAATTATAATTTCAAAAAACGATTTCGAAAAATGGGATTTGGCGCACGTAACGGTACAACCCGAAAAACTCACGGTTGCCGAATTTTACACTGAAATTATCAGGGCATATTCGTCCATTTTATATCAACCTAAAGTTATGTGGAAATACCTGAAAACATATCGACCTGTAATGCTTGTAAAAATGTTGATAGGCGCTTATCGGGTGGAGAGGCAGTATAGAGAGAAGATAAAAACTTCACCTCAAACCCCACCCCAACCCTCCCCTCTGGGGAGGGAGAGAAACCTCTCCCCAACCCTCTCCAAGGAGAGGGAGAGTGCGAAAAATGAAGACTCGATGTAATAATAAGTTTCCATTTTCATAATTTCTAATTAAATAAAAACAAATTTTCAAATCCCAAATTTTCAAATCTTAAATCTTCAAATTTAAAAAATGCCTAAAATCCTCTTCATACAGCCCACACAGTACGCTGAAAGCGGCAAACTGTGCAAACAGAAAAAAATTAATCTTCCCGGATTGGCTTTTCCGTTGCTGGCGGCTTATGTTCCTGCTCATTGGAAAGTGGAATTGCTGATTGAAGTGGTGGATGAAATTAATTTTAATTCCGATGCGGATATAATTGGCATAGGAACAATGGGACACGCAACTTTCAGGGGATTGGAAATTGCTGTCGAATTTAAAAAACGCGGGAAAACTGTAATAATGGGCGGTTATATGGCATCAATTGCTTACAAGGAAGCAATGAAACACGTTGATTCGGTGATAGTTGGCGATGCTGAAATTGCATTTCCCATGATGCTGAAAGATTTTGAGGAAACCGGAAAAGTTGAACCTATGTACAATTTCCCGATAAGCGAACTGAAAAATTTGCCGGTTCCACGATATGAATTGCTTATACAGAAAAAAATTGGCGTTATGTTGCCTGTGCAAGCCGGACGGGGTTGTACATTTACCTGTTCGTTTTGTTCCATTGCCTGCCTGTACGAAGGCAAATATATTTTTCGTCCGGTTGATGAAGTTATTCGCGATATAAAGGAAATAAAACGGCTTGGTTTTAAACGCTTTTATCTTATTGATGACAATATCGCTTCCAATCCGAAATATCTGCGGGAATTATGTGAGAAAATAAAACCGCTGAAAATGAAATGGGCAAGTCAATGCGCTATACATTTGGCAAAAAATGCCGAACTGCTCAGGATTGTGCGTGATTCGGGTTGCGATTTAATGAGTTTTGGCGTGGAAAGCATAAGTCAGGAAGCTATCGACAGTTTTGACAAACCCTGGCTGAAAGCAGCTGAACATGAAAAAAACATGAAGATATTGTCAGAATCGGGCATTGTGGTAAGCACCGAAATGATAGTCGGGACTGATTTTGACACAGAAAAATCGATTCGCGAAACCTACGAATTTATTTACCGCAATCGTGTTCCAATTCCGCGTTTTTACATTCTTACGCCAATTCCGGGAACAGATTTACATAATCAGCTTAAAAAAGAAGGTCGCATGCTCACAGATGATTTGAATCTTTTTGATGGCACACGCTGCGTTCATATTCCTAAAAAGATTGAACCTGAAAAGCTCACTGAAATGTACTGGTGGCTGAATAAGAACGTTTTTTCGCTGAAAAGTATTTTTCACAGGGTATTGTTCAATAAATATTTATGGAAAAACCCTGAAATGCTCCTCTTTTCACTCGGAGTTAATTTACATTATCGCAGCTATGTGAAACGGAAAATCACACCAAACATCTTCTGAAATGAATATTCTGCTTTACACACCACCTGTGCCGATGCAATCCATTCACATGGATAATCTTATAAGTTCAGAGCCGCTGGAGCTGGAATATCTTTATACGGTTTTGCATCAAAATCACACTGTATTTTTTCTGGAAAAAGGAAAGAAAAGTAAGCTCACAAGAACGCTGAAAAAGCAAAAAATCGACATGCTTTGCATGAGTGTATATTTGAATCACACTACTTTCGTACGCGAAGTTTGTAAAACATTAAGAGCTGAACTACCTGATTTATATATTGTAGTTGGAGGTGTGCATCCCGAAGTTGTTCCAGAACAATTTTTTATTCCGGAAATTAACGCGGTGGTTTTCGCCAATCATCTGCAAGCAATTTCGCAAATAGCCGAAAATATCCATCATCCTGAAATTTTGCACAAAACCGAAGGCGTAGCATTTGCCGACAATGGTTTTAAAATTCAGGAAGTAAAATCACAGATTGAAGAGTTACCAATTCCAAAACGTGTTTTATTCGAGAAAAATCCTGAAAAATACTTTTACATGTATCTCCGGAATTGCGCTTCCATAAAAACTGCCTTAAGTTGTCCCGGAAAATGTACGTTTTGCTTTTGCCGTAAAATGAATGGTGGAGTGTATCATGCCCGACCTGTTGCGGATGTAATTGCTGAATTGGAAACCATCGAAACCGAAAATATTTTTGTTGTTGATGATAATTTCCTGACAAACAGCAAACGATTGGAAACTTTTTGCGAAGAATTGGAAAAACGCGAAATCAGAAAAAAATTTATTGTTTACGGAACATCTCATTTTATTTCAACACACGAATCGACTATTGCAAGACTGAAAAAAAACGGATTAATTGCGGTTATTGTTGGTTTTGAATACATCAGCGATCAAAGCTTGGAGAATGTTCATAAAGGTGCAACAGCCTCGGAAAACGACCGTACCATCGAAATTTGCAACAAATATGATATTGAGTTGTACGCGCTGTTTATCTGTAATCCCGACTGGCATCATGCTGATTTCCGACAATTATTTAAATATATCAGAAAAAATAAAATCCAGTTTGCCACTTTTTCTACAGAAACAGTTATGCCCGGAACAGATTTGGCTTTGGAACAAAAAACAGTTTTCGATCCAAAAAAAATGTGGCGTTACGATTTACTGCGATTACACAAAAAACCGTCTCACATTTCGCCATTCAGTTATTATATGTGGCTGTTTGTGTTGTATTTAAGTCCGATCTATGGTTGGTCATCAGCAATGTATATTTTCAAAAAATATGGTTTTCTGCGTGGAATTCAAACCATCTTTATGAGCATTTATTACGGAATTGCTTACTTTACCAAAATAATTATCTGGAGATAAATCCATTTACCATTTAACTATTTACTATTTAACCATTTGTATATAACTATCTAACTTTATGAACTTTCAAACTTTCAAACTTTACAAACTTTACAAACTTTCAAATTACTAAAATAATATGCCAAACAAAGAAATCTGGGATTCATACGCCGGCTGGTACGAAAAACTGTTAGCTCAAAAATTCGCTTTAGGTCCATCGCGCAAACTGATTCTTAAAAACCTGAGTGAAATTCCTGAAAACACCAAGATTCTTGATGTTGGTTGTGCCATTGGTCAACTTTGCCGTGAGATTAAAAGCCTTCATCCTACAGCAAATATTACAGGAATCGATCCTGCTGAAAAAATGATTGAAAGAGCCAAAACACTTTGCGAAAACACTGACATACGGTATTTTGCAACTGAATTGGAAAAACTACCGGAAAATGAAAAGTTCGACATAATTGTTTCAACCAACGCTTTTCCGTATGTTATGGATAAAAAATTCTTTTTGCAATGCGTGCAAAATCATTTGAATCCGGGCGGGCGTTTGCTGATTTTGTTTGCCAATAACAATAATTTGTACGATGCCCTTTGGTTAGTATTTGTAAAACTCACCACATCGAAAGCTGAATATCTTTCGAACAAAAAAATGAGCAGTTTGCTCAAAATTTGCAATTTCAACATTAAAAGCATTCAGCGTATCGAAACAGCATTTTTTATTCCTTCGGTGTATATGTTTGAATGTACAGTTTGAAATTTTACAGTTTCGATTTTTGCAACTTAATCATTAAATAAATATTTATAAGAATTGAACCTCAAAAGAACTCAACAACTATCATTTATTTTTGATAGTTGCAAAAAAGGCAAAAAGAGGATGTATCAAAAGCAAAGAGAACGCAAATTACACCGAATACGCTGAAAATTTCTCCATCACTTTTGCGTAATAGGTTTTGGTTACAGGAATGTCGGGGATGTTGATTGTATCGAACTCAACAAAAATTCCATCTTTTGTTTTCTTCATCACTTTTACTTTGTCGAGGTTAATGATAAAAGAGCGATGACAGCGCACCAATGGCGTATCGGCTATCAGGTTTTCTTCCATCCATTTTAGCGAATTACGAATAAGAAAGTGTGAAACTTTCGATTTGTTGATGTAATGAATCGTTGCGTAATTTTCGGCAGACTCAATATACAGTAAATTATCGATAAATACCGACAACTTCAATTCGCCTTTCTCGTCGGTAAATTTAAGTAGATGTTTTTTGCTCATTGCAGCTTTTTGCTCTACCGAATTCATTTTTTCGAGTAAATTATTTTTATCGCGCCACGAGAAATAAAGCCACAAAACCGAATAGGGTAAAAGTAAAACCAAACTTGTATTTACAGCCGATTGATGAAAAATTTCCATGAAATCGCGATGCGCGTTTCCGGCGGGTATATATTTTGAAAACAATGCGAAAAACAGCGACATTGCTGTTATTTCAGCAGCAATCCAACCTAAAAATTGTATATAGCTTAAATTATTGCGACAGGTATAAATATGCATTATCAGCCTGCTGATAACCACAACAAGCATTCCGGTTAAAATTATCAGGCTTGAAAAGAAAAAATACTTAAACTCCGAAATTTCAGGATACCATTGACGCGAATTAAAAGGCTGAAAAATATTAATAAACAACAATGCAAACAAAGCGGTAAACAATATCAGCTTAACTATATTTCCTTTTTCGTAAAGATATGCAGGAATTTTTGTATTCATTTTATTTGCAGAATTTACCTTGCAAATTTAGTTTATTATATTTACAACACAAGAAAACAAACTGTTTAGTGTATAAAATTTAGTCCCTCTATTTAAAATTTAGTCCCTCATTATTAAGTTTAATAACTTTCGGTCTGTGTTTTTCTCCGGAATTTGTTGACTTTTAAATTGGAGAATATATTTGCTGCAAAAAAAATAACAGCAATTATGGAATATTCCGAAAACTATAGCAAACTTTCAAATGAATTTATTGTGGGAAAGGATAAAATTCTTTCCGACACAGGTGTTATACTAAGATTTTTTGATTTTGTATCAGAAAAAAGTATTTATAATAATTCAGAAAACGCTTTGCTAAACGATGCTATAGCCGAAAATGAACATTTCACGTATCCGGTGTTAATTCCTGCTGAAAATAAAGCTAACAACAAGGCAATTATACTGCTGCACGGTTTGAACGAACGAAGTTGGAATAAATATCTAACCTGGGCTGAATATTTATGCAAACACACCCGTAAGGCAGTTGTTCTTTTTCCGCTTGCATATCATATCAATCGTTCACCTGCTTGGTGGTACAATCCCAGAATTATCAATTCTTTTATCGAAAGAAGAAAAGAAATTACGGGCAACGATCGTTCTTTAAGTCTTGCAAATATAGCGCTTAGCGAGCGTTTATCGGAAAATCCAAACAGATTTTACACATCGGGACAACAGAGTCTTAAGGATGTAACAAACTTAATTGCCAATATAAATTCAGGCAAACATCCGGTTTTTGCCCAATACTCAACAGTGGATGTGTTCGCCTATTCAATAGGTGCTTTTTTAGCTCAAATACTCTTCATGCTCAATCCGCAGGGTTTAATGGGCAATTCAAAGCTTTTTATGTTTTGCGGAGGCAGCATTTTTAACCGAATGTACGGCACATCAAGAAGTATAATGGATAAAAGTGCATTCGAAAAGTTGTACAGTTATTACACTTCTGATTTCTACACAAAAAATGATATAAATGCAGCAGAATCTGATAAACAAATGAATGCTTTCAGAACTATGATAAATACGAATAATTTTGCAGATCTGCGAACCGGATTTTTTCACAGCATCAGAAATCGATTCAGTTGTGTGGCGTTGAAACAGGATGTTGTAATTCCATTCGATGGTATTGTAGAAGCTTTGGGCGATGAAAACAAAAAAAAAATTGATTTGCTGGAATTTAATTACACATACAATCACGAAAATCCATTCCCGATTTTCAATAATAATTTAAAAAACGAAGTTGATATTGCATTTAACAATGTATTTAGTCGTGCTTCGGCTTTCCTTGCATGAAATAAAGGCAAATTTCCACTGATTAATTCACTGAATTTTTGTAAGTTTGCGGTATAAATATTTTATACTGATGGATATTTTTCTTATTATTTTATCCGGAATATTAATGATTGCCGGTTTTTTGGGATGTATTTTACCGCTTTTACCCGGTGTACCATTGAGTTATGCCGGGTTATTATTGTTGCATTTTACTCAAAAAGTGCAATTCAGCACCGAATTTCTGATATTTTGGGCGATAATCGTAATTCTGATTTCAATTGCTGATTATTTAATTCCGATATGGGGAACAAAAAAATTCGGAGGCAGCAAAAAAGGCGTTTGGGGAAGTACAATCGGACTTGTATTTGGATTCTTTTTGGGTCCTTTTGGCATTATTTTCGGGCCATTCTTTGGTGCACTAATTGGAGAATTACTCGACAATAAAACACAAAAAGACGCACTCAGAGCAGCTTTTGGCTCGTTTATTGGTTTCATTATAGGCACAGTAAGCAAACTGATAATTGCAGGATTTTTAATTTATCATTATATAGCAGCGCTAATATGAACAAATCGGTTTTAATATTGATTGTATGTCTGATAATTTTTAGTGCATGTAAAAATACTAACAGAATGACGGTTGAAGAAATTGCTTTAATTGAACAGGCGGACTCATTAACTCCCATGCGGGTTTTAAAAATTGACAATGCGGAAGACTCACTAATATTGCGTAATAAAAGCAAAGATGTGGATTTTAAATCAGATAAAGTCATACTGCAAAAATTTATCAGCAGACTTAAGGCGACAATGACGGCAGAATCGGGTGTTGGTATTGCAGCGCCACAGGTTGGAATTCTTCGGAATATTTTTTTATTTGTGCGTATTGACAAACCTGAAAATCAGGTGGAAGTAGCAATAAATCCGAAAATAATTGCATATTCCGATGAAAATTTTGTTTTTGAAGGCGATGGTTGTTTATCTGTACCCGAGAGAAAAGGAAATTCGGTTCGATACAAATGGATTGATGTGGAATACCTTAACGAAACAGGATACACAATTCGTGAAAGATTATTTTCCAATTCACGTATTGCCGATTTTACAGGCGTAATTTTTCAACATGAATTTGATCATTTGAATGGAATATTATATATCGATAAATTAAAAGATGAAGAGCATGAATAAATTTAAAATTTTTATGTTGGCAGCGCTGGTTTTGAGCGCAAATATTGAAACAAATGCAGGTATTTTTATCAAGAAGAAAAAAGCTACTCCTCCCAAAACAGAAACACCCACTCCCAAAAAAGAACCTGAAACCAAAGGGCCAAAAGCTTACAATCAGGTAATAACCAACAAAGCCAAATCTTCAAAGGGCTTTATTCAGGTACACAAGCTTGATAACAAATACTTTTTTGAAATTCCCGATTCCATTATGAATCGCGATTTACTTGTGGTTAACCGTATTTCGCAATCGGCAGCCGACAACCGCAAAGGTTTTACAGGTTATGCAGGCGATATAATCGGGAGCAATGTAATTCGTTTCGAAAACGGACCGAACGACAAAGTTTTTATACGTTCAATTTCATTCTCGGAACGCTCAAACGATTCAACAGGAATGTACATTTCAGTTCAAAAATCAAATTTGCAAACCATAATTGCAGCTTTCGATATAAAAGCTTATAAAGCCGACAGTGTTTCAAAATTCCGTAACAGTGTAATTGACATTACCGATTTTGTTAATGGTGATAACAATTTGCTGTTTTTCAGCGAAGCAGCCAAGAAAAACCTCACTTTAGGAATGTATTATTCCGATCGCAGTTATATCGATACAGTAAAAGCATTCCCTATTAATGTGGAGATAAAAACAGTTAAAACTTATGCACACAAACCGGCATCGGGTACCGAAACTCCGCGCGATCCGTTTACTTATGAATTGAACAGTTCTATTGTACTCTTACCTGCAAAACCAATGAAATCGCGCTACGCCGATCCACGCGTAGGATATTTCACCAGATCTTATACCGATTTCGATAAAAATCCTCAGGGCGTTGAACGTGTTTCGATGATTACACGCTGGCGTTTGGAACCGAAGGAAGAAGACATGGAAAAATATAAAAACGGTGAGTTAGTTGAACCTAAAAAACCAATTGTTTTCTATATCGACCCTTCAACTCCCAAAAAATGGGTTCCTTATCTTATTCAGGGAGTTAACGACTGGCAAAGCGCATTTGAAAAAGCCGGATTTAAAAATGCAATTTTTGCACTTGAAGCACCCGACAATCCTGAATGGAGTCTTGAAGACGCGCGTCATTCGGCAATTGTTTACAAACCATCGACCATTCCAAATGCCAGCGGACCACATATTCACGATCCACGTAGTGGCGAAATTATCGAATCGCATATAAACTGGTATCACAACGTGATGGAATTATTACGAAACTGGTATTTTATTCAAACCGCGGCAGTTGACCCTCGTGCCCGCACATTGAATTTCGATGATGAATTAATGGGACAGCTAATTCGTTTTGTTTCATCGCACGAAGTTGGTCACACGCTTGGATTGCGCCATAATTTT
Source organism: uncultured Paludibacter sp. (assembly GCA_964405245.1). Lineage (GTDB taxonomy): Bacteria > Bacteroidota > Bacteroidia > Bacteroidales > Paludibacteraceae > Paludibacter. Next base: position 14,535 of record CAYONE010000050.1, on the reverse strand, counting down.
GGTTCGTCGGCAACTGTGCCTGTTGAAAAACTGCGCGATAAAAAATGGGTGGAAGCCAACGGACACACGCCATCGATTATGGATTATGCGCGTTTTAATTTTATTGCTCAGCCCGAAGATAACATAACAGAAAAGGGGCTTTTCCCTCGTATCGGTATTTATGATGATTGGTCAATTGATTGGGGTTATCGTTATTATCCGCAATTTGAAACCGCGCAGGACGAAGTTTCATATCTGAATAAATTAGTAATTGATAAATTAGCATCTGATATTCGCTATACTTTTGGCGGCGAAACAGACCCGAACGATCCGCGTAACCAAAACGAAGATTTAGGCGATAATGCGATGAAAGCAAGTTTCTACGGAATAAAAAACCTGAAACGCATTTTGCCAAATTTATTGGAGTGGACTAAAGAACCTGACAAAGATTACACAGCAGCAGCACGTATGTATGGCGAAGTAGTAACACAATTTAATCGGTATATGGGTCATGTGGCAAAAAATATTGGTGGCATTTACACTACACCAAAAAAAGTGGAACAGGAAGGCGATGTGATTGAATTTGTAAATGCAAAAACACAACTTGAAGCTTTGAACTTCCTGAATGAGCAACTTTTCGCTACGCCAATGTGGCTTGTCGATAAAAATCTGATAAACAAAGCTATGATAAATCCCACGGTTAACATTGGTAACGTTCAGCGAAGTGTTATCAATCGTCTTATCAGCAAATTTACTTTCGATAAAATGATTCTTGATGAAACACTGAACGGCAAAAAAGCTTTCACAGCAATGCAAATGCTCGACATAATGAAACGAAAAGTATGGGCTGAATTGCAGGGAGGAAAACCGGTTGATACTTACAGGCGTAATTTGCAAAAAATTTATGTTGATGCACTTGCAGCAGTTTTGCAAAGCGATCCAACGCAAGGAAATAAAATAACCACATCAGATGCCGCCGGAATTGCACGTGTTCATCTTTCGCAGCTTCGCACTGAAATTGCACGCGCCCAAAGTAGCGCAACCGGCATTACAAAAGCGCATTATACCGATTTAACAGCGCAAATTGACAAAGCGTTATCAGTGAAAAATTAAAAAACAGGGATACTAATTTTGGTGTCGGGATTTCGAAGTGTCGGGATTTCCAAATCACGAATATATATTTTATTCATCGATTTGGATTCCGACATTTCGGAACGATGCACCCAATTTTCATATCAACCAATTAACTATATTTTTTGACATAAGCTTTAAAAACAGTACCTTTGCCTATTAATTTTTTGCTTAAAATAAATGCAATATTATACCCATATTCTCCCTAACGGATTAAAAATTATACATAAACCTGATAATATGCAGGTGGTATTTTGCGGTGTTGCCATCGATGTTGGCTCACGCGATGAAACACCCGAAGAAGCAGGAATGGTGCATTTCATTGAGCACATGCTTTTTAAAGGCACTCAAAAACGTCGTTCATCACATATAATTAACCGGCTCGAGAATGTTGGCGGTGAATTAAACGCTTATACTACCAAAGAAGAAACTATGGTGTATGCGGCAGTTTTGCAGGAACATACCGAACGCACCATCGAACTCATAGCGGACATAACACTCAATTCGGTTTTCCCGCAAAAAGAAATTGAAAAAGAACTTGTAGTAATTACCGATGAAATTCAATCGTACAACGACAGTCCTTCCGAATCGGTTTTCGACGATTTTGAGGATTTGCTGTTTCAGCATCATTCCATTGGTCATAATATTCTGGGAAATATTGATGCTTTAAAATTGTTTGACAACAAACGTTTATCCGATTTTCATCAGAAATATTATTTTCCCGGAAATATGACTTTTTTCTCAATCGGAAATCTGAAGTTTGAGAAACTTATAAAATTGGTTGAGAAATATTTCACTACAACCAACAACGGAAGCGTTAAGCCTGAACGTATCGCTCCTGAAATTACAGCAAACAATCGTACCGATATTAAAAAAAATACTTTCCAAACACATTTTGTTTTGGGAAGAAATGCTTACAATCTCTATCATCCCGACCGCATCGGTATGTTTTTGCTGAACAATATACTTGGTGGTGCAGGCATGAACAGCAGATTAAACCTTTCGCTCCGCGAAAAACACGGGCTGGTTTATAATGCCGAATCGGTATATCAACCCATGTCCGATACAGGAATTTGGGCTGTATATTTTGGTTCCGATCCTGAGAATGCGCAACGTTGCGAGAAACTAATTCGCGCTGAGTTACAATTGCTCAAAGATAAAAAAATTCCGGAAACAGCATTAAAAAAATACAAACTTCAAATGCTGGGACAAATAGCCATTAACAACGAAAATAAGGAAAATATGGCACTTGGCATGGGTAAAAGTTTTATGCGCTACGGCACGGTGGACAGCATGGAAACTGTACGCGAAAAAATTGAGAAAATTTCGGCTGAACAATTGCAACGCATAGCTAACGAGGTTTTTGATGCAGAGAAATTTACTGTAATCAGGTATGTATAGAGTTTGAAAGTTGAAAGTAAGAAAATTTGAAATTGAGAAATTGGAAATTGGCAAAATAATGAATCTTGAAAATTATCTTGATGCAAATTCAGGGAGCGAACCCGATTATCTGAAAATAATTGAACGTCGCACATGGACACAGCAATTAAATCCACGCATGATTTCGGGAAAAATTCAGGGCAGGTTTTTAGCTATGCTTAGTTCAATGATTCAACCCAAACAAGTACTTGAAATTGGAACTTTTACGGGTTATTCGGCGCTTTGTATTGCCGAACATCTTGCTCCGGAAGGAATGTTGCATACAATCGAAATTGATGATGAACTGGAAGATACAATCCGTGAAAATTTCGCACTTTCGCCATTTAAAAACCGATTAAAACTTCACATTGGCGATGCACTGAAAATTATCGACACTATTGAAGAAACTTTCGATATGGTTTTTATCGATGCTGATAAACGAGATTATTTAACTTATTACAAAAAAATATTCCCTAAAGTACGAATTGGCGGTTATATTTTGGCTGACAATACTTTATGGGATGGAAAAGTTTTACAGCCTGACAAAAACACCGATAGTCAGACTGTTGAAATAATGAAGTTCAATGATTTCGTAGTGAATGACCCGAGAGTAAGCAACCTGATTTTACCGCTCAGGGATGGTTTAACGATTATCAGAAAAAACAAAAATTAGAGAATGAATAAAGATATCAATAAGTTTATTTACGAACTCGAGTTTAAAGTGCGCGATTACGAATGTGATATTCAGGGCATTGTAAACAATTCATGTTATCAGAATTACCTCGAACATACGCGACACGAGTTTTTGCTTGCAAACAATGTAAGTTTTGCCAAACTTCACAATAAAGGTATCGATGCAGTGGTTTCAAATATCGAAATTCATTACAAATCGCCCTTAAAGCCCGGCGATACGTTTATCTCAAAACTTTATGTATCGAAAGAAGGCGCGCGCTATTTTTTTCATCAGCAAATAAACCGGATTGGTGATAACAAGTTGATAGTAAAAGCTAAAGTTGGCACGGTAGTAATTGTAAACGGAAAACTTACAGCATCGCTACCTGAATTTGACGAGTTGATTGAAAAATCAAACCAACATGCGAAGTAATAAACTTTTCAGAAGTAAAATTGTTAATTGATTAATATTTCTTGTTTTCAATAAACTGATTGATATTTATTCATTGTTCTTTATGTTTACTCAAAAGAAACGTTCATTCCGATAGTAATCGGAACTGACGATGTTTTGAAGTGTCTTAATTCTTTATTCTTTGTTCTTTATTCTTTATTCTTTATTCTTAAAAAAAAATGGAAAATACCAATAATGAATTTCTTCAAATCGAAGAAAAAATTGTAAAAATGCTTCGTACGGTTTATGACCCCGAAATTCCGGTAAATATTTACGATTTAGGGCTGATTTATAATATTGATGTAAATGCAGAAGGTCATTTAACTATTGATATGACACTAACAGCGCCAAATTGCCCGGCGGTTGATTTTATTGTGGAAGATGTAAAAATGAAAACCGAAAGTGTTGAAGGCGTAACAAGCGTTGAGGTAAACATTGTTTTTGAACCTGCTTGGGATAAAGAAATGATGAGTGAAGAAGCCAAACTTGAACTAGGATTTCTTTAGAAAAACGTTTTAATCTCAAACCAAAATCAAATGACTGTCGAAGGGAAAAAAATATATTTCATGTCGGATGCGCATCTTGGCTCAAGAGTAATACCCGATAACCGTGCGCATGAGAAAAAAGTAGTAGCCTGGCTCGATTTCATTAAAAAAGATGCATCAGCTTTGTTTTTGATGGGTGATATTTTCGATTTTTGGTTCGAGTATCGCATGGTTGTTCCCAAAGGTTATACACGATTTTTGGGCAAACTTTCGGAAATGGCAGACTCAGGCATTGAAATACATTTTTTCACAGGCAATCATGATCTTTGGACATTCGGTTATCTCGAAAACGAAATAGGAATGAAAGTGCATTATAAACCTGTAACTTTAACTTTAGGATCAAAAAAGTTTTTTCTGGCTCATGGCGATGGTCTTGACCCTGATGATAAAGGATTTCATTTGCTGAGAAAACTTTTTCACAGCAAATTTGCGCAACGACTTTTCCGCGCTTTTCCGCCTTCGTTGGGTCAGGAGCTGGGATATAGATGGTCTGCGCATAACCGAAAAGTCATACTTAATGAAGACAATGCTTACCAGGGTGAAAATAACGAAAGCATGGTGCATTTTGCAAAAAAATATGCCCAAACTCATGATGTTGATTTCATGATATTCGGGCACAGACATATTCCTCTCGACTTACAACTTGTTGATAACAAGCGTGTAATTATTCTGGGCGATTTTGTAAGTTTCTTTTCGTACGGAGTTTTCGATGGCGAAGACTTTAGTCTCAACTTTTATTAAACAGCTTTAAAGCTCAAATCGAGACTTTTCACCGAGTGTGTGAGTGCACCAACCGAAATATAATCCACGCCACATTCGGCATATTCCCGTAAAGTATCGAAAGTAATTCCGCCGGACGATTCAGTTTCGTAATTACCGGCAATCAGTTCAACGGCTTTTCGGGTATTTTCAGGCGAAAAATTATCGAGCATAATGCGGTCAACTCCGCCAATAGCAAGCACCTGATTGAGTTCATCGAAGTTACGCACTTCAATTTCAATTTTCAGCTCTTTGCCTTTTTGTTTGCAATAGTCTTTTGCACGCAATATTGCCTTATCAATTCCGCCGGCAAAATCCACATGATTATCTTTGAGTAAAATCATATCGTACAAGCCAATCCGGTGATTTACACCGCCACCAATTTTTACAGCTTCTTTTTCGAGCAAACGCAGTCCGGGAGTTGTTTTACGGGTATCGAGTACGCGCGTTTTTGTACCCTCGAGCGCTTTTACGTACTGACGTGTGCGTGTGGCAACTCCGCTCATTCGCTGCATAATATTCAGCATTAAACGCTCGGTTTGCAGCAAGGACTGTATGCGACCTTCAACCATAAAAGCAATATCACCTTTTTTTACTTCAGCGCCATCGGCTATAAAAACCGTCATTTTCAATTCCGGATCGAAAGCCTGAAATATTTTACGGGCAACTTCAACCCCTGCAATTACGCCATCGTCTTTAACAATTAATTGGGATTTTCCCAACGCATCGGCAGGAATACATGAAAGAGTAGTGTGGTCGCCATCGCCAATATCTTCGGCAAACCACAGCGAAATAAGTTGATCGAAATCGTTATTCATTGGATGATTCAATTCTGAGCTGTTGGATTAATGATTGATTGCCGCTTTTTCGCATGAGAATATATACGCGAAAATTCCCGTTATTGGTATTGAGCGTACCTATAAGAAAACTCGCGGACTCTTTTGTACCGTTGTGAAGCACGCTAAATGCTGAAACTTTATTCTTTTTGAAAAAATCGGCAATTATGCCTGTAGCTTGCTGGCGGCTGAACACATCGTTGGTTTTGGCAACAACCAGTTCAACATTGGAATTAAGAAAAGGCGAAAGTTTCGATATGTCCCCACTTCCCAACGCGCTGATAACATCGGACGGAACTTCATTTTGTGCAAATACTGCTACAAAAGTTGTTAGCATTAATACACTGAGTAATATTTTTTTCATTGATTTCATTTTCGTTGTTTTAAACTCTATTCTTCTTGTTTGAGTACTACAGTAATTTTTTTTTGAAAATACCTTGCTGTTTACGGCTTGTATTACATTATTTCGCTAAAAAAATGCCATATTTGTATCTTCAAAGCATTTATAAATACAAAAGTAATTTTTTTCGGTTGATATTTGCAATTTTTTTTGTTTAATCTTTTACAGCAAATACCGAACCAATGCAGGTTAAAAACATCATAAATAATGAAAATTACAGTGTTAATGTTGGGAAAAACAAGTGTAAAGCCGGTTTCGGAGCTTATGCTCGATTACGAAAGCAGGCTCAAACATTATATTTCAACCGAAATTACTATTATTCCCGAACTGAAAAACACTAAAAATTTAACAGAAGCATTACAAAAAGAAAAAGAGGGTGAATTTATTCTGAAAAATATTGAAAAAGGCGATGAAGTTTATTTATTGGATGAAAAAGGAAAAATGCTTTCATCTGTAGATTTTGCAGGGATGATCGACAAAAAAAATACGGAAGCATCGAAACGCATGATTTTTGTTGTTGGCGGAGCGTATGGTTTTTCACAAGCAGTTTACGACCGTGCAAATGGACTGATTTCGCTTTCGAAAATGACTTTTCCGCATCAATTGGTCAGAGCCATCTTTCTTGAACAACTTTACCGTGCAATGACAATTATTCGCGGAGAACCATATCATCATGTTTGATTTTTTCCGAAACTTGTAAACGAACATCGTTCCGATTATTATCTGAGTGAATGTTTCTTTTGTATTTTGAAAGTGAGAAATTGGGAAATTAGGAAATTTGTCCGCTGTAGCGGATTAGTATATTTTGGTTTTAAAATATAATAAAACACTTTAATGCAACTTACAAAAACATATAAAAACCTACTCATTGCAATGGCTGTAGCTTTTGCTATGGGATTGTTTTTTGAGTTGATTTTCAATACCTCTCCTGCCCGATCAATCAACAGTAATCATTTTCAAAACATAATTAACAAGCTTGAAAAAGATGCAGATAAATTAACTAATCGTATAAATTATCTGATTCAGAATAACGACTTCAATCAGTTAAAAAAAATTTCGCAAGTAAATGATGGGATTTCAGTTTATGTACAGAAATTTGGAGATTTGATTTACTGGACTGACAATCACATTGATATCGACCTGAATAATAACTTGCCAAGTGCCGGTTACGAGTTAAAACAATATTCAAACGCTTATTGCCTCGAAAAGCGAGTTGTAAACGATTCAACACAAATTATAACGCTCATTTTTCTGAAACATAATTTTCCTTACGAAAACGATGTTTTACGTAACGAATTTGCACATACATTTAATATTGATGAAGGAATAAAAATTGTTACAGGAAACAAAAACGATAAACACGCGATTTTTAACACGCAACGAAATTATCTTTTCACACTTACCGAACCCGAAAATCCGGTTTTCGATCATCAAACAGGAATCCTTTCATTTATATGCTTTGTAATAGCGTTGGGATGTTTTTTTATTGTAATGGCAAATTGCTACAGGTTTGGTTCAAAAAAATGGATCACCCTGAAACAATTTCTGTTGATTATCATTATTACCGGTTTGTTTATAGGTTTAAGTCTTTGGTTTAAAATACCCGGAATGTTATACTGGGATTATTTCTCATCTGCCCAACAATATGCTTTCAATCCATTTCTTTCATCGATAACACATTTATCGATTGTAATTTTTTTCTTTACTACTGCCGCATTTTTGTATTATTTCGGAGTAAAATTTCAGGATAGAATTTCAAAAGTTACCGAGATAGCGCTCCAACTGCTGTCGATGTTTTATTTCCTTTTACTTTTTGAAGTAATTCGAAGTCTCGTATTTCATTCGGGTATTCAATTGAATATTATCAACTTTACTGAAATAACCTTTATTGCTATTTGGTTGCATTTCTTAATTCTTCTTGCAGGTATCGGTTTTGGACTCACTTTTTTTAAAATCCACAATTATTACTTTCAGCAAAAAAATATTCGCAACGCTTATATTTTTGATGCGATATTGATAATACTTGTTTTTGTTATTTCATCATTAATTTCACCATCGGAAAAATTACAGATAACACTTTGGTTTGGATTCATGTTGTTGGTGTTTAATATCTCATATCTGTTTAAGAATTTAAAAACTTTTTACTGGCTCCTTCCACTCTGGATGATTGTTTTTACATGTTTTTTTATTTATAGTTCAGTATCGATGAACAATAATAAAAAAGCTGAAAAATATAAACTGCTTGCAGAAAATATAATGATTAATGGTAATGTAGAAACCGATCGCCTTACAGAAATTATGCTCGAGGAACTTAACGTGCAACTCAGGAATGACAAACGCATTGGAAAAATGGCTTCACATCCCGACTCTGTGTTGAATGTAAACCATTATCTCAACAAAAATTATCTGAGAGGTTATTGGAATAAATATGAAATACGCTTAAATATTGCCCCGTATAACTCCGAAATTTATCTACAGTTTACTCAACTCATGAACAATGAAGGAGAAAAACTCGGGGAAACAAATTTTTACAAATTACCGGCTTCAAAATCAGGTATGACATTTTTGGGAGTTTTCGAAGGAGAAAACTCAAACAATCAACGTATTTTCTACTTCCTGCAATTTTTCCCGCGAAGAAATTTTGCAAGCTACAGTTTCCCCGGATTTTTACTTTCTCCAATCCAGGATATGCCCGGCAAACAAGATATTACAATTACAAAATATGAAGATTCAAAACTTATTTATTCTTCAGGAGATTCACAAATTACACTGAACGAAAAAACTCTGCATGAAACAGACAAAGACTTCACAATAAAGAATTTAAATGGAATAAATTACTATATATATTCACAGAAAAAAACAAACTATGTTGTAATTACAGAAAATCAAAAGGTACAATTATCAGGGTACTTACTTTATTTCGTATATCTGTTTCTGTTTTACTATGCTATTGCATGGCTCTTAACAAGATTATATCTTTTAATTTTTAAAAAGAAAAAAAGAGTAATTGGTTTTACTACTCGTTTTCAATATGCTTTTATAGTTTTGCTTATTGTTAGTTTTGTTGGTATATTTTATGTTTCAGTCAACTTTATTGAACAAAACTATAAAAACGAGCAGGTATCAAAAATTGAAAATAAAAAGAAATACATTCAGAAAGCATTACAGAATCTTTATTACTGGTCTCAAAATCTTTCTGAAGTAAACACACAAACTTTAAATCTCGATTTACAGGAACTTTCGTACATTTACCAGACCGATATTCATGTATTTAATAACGAAGGTGAATTAGTAGGAAGTTCTCAACCTCTGATATTCAACAAAAACCTGATTGGCACTCGGATTTCACCCGTTCCATACCTTTCTGATAATCCGGACTTAACACATTACGAGTTTATTGGTCGGTTGAAATATTTGGTTTCCTACACTGATTTTTATAACGGCGATTTTTTGCAAACCGGTTTTATTGCCCTGCCACAATTTCTAAGTCAGGAAGAAATAAAACAGCAAATTTCAGGTTTTCTTTCAGTAATTATTCACATTTATCTGATTGTTATTTTTTTGGTAATATTTTTAAGTCTGATAATAGGCAAGCAACTTTCAGCGCCTTTAATTATGATTGAAAACAAATTGAAATTGATGCGTTTCGGACATCGTAACGAAAAAATAGACTATCAGGCAAACGATGAAATTGGGCAATTGGTTGAACAGTATAACCGAACCATTGATGAACTTGAAAACAGTGCCCGTCAACTTGCCAAATCGGAACGTGAATCGGCATGGAAAACCATGGCACGACAAATAGCACACGAAATAAACAATCCGCTCACGCCAATGAAGCTGACTATTCAGCAACTGCAGCGTACTTTTGATATTAAAGCGGATAATTTCGAAGATTATTTCAAAAAATCGACAAAAGTACTCATTGAGCAAATTGACAATTTATCGCGTATAGCTGCTACTTTTTCAAATTTCGCACGACTACCCGAAGCGCAATTCCGGCGCGTGGATGTGGCTGAAAGGCTAAGTTCTGTCGTACAGCTTTTTGCACATAACCATGAGCAAATTGAAGTAAATTACTTCGGATTAAATGAAGGACTATTTGTTTTTGCCGACCCTGAACAACTTACTCAGGTTTTTAATAATCTGTTGAAAAATGCCATACAGGCAATTCCTACCAACAAAAATGGGAAAGTAGATGTTACCATAAAAAAGACAAATCAACAAATTTCCATAGAAATTGCAGACAATGGCACAGGAATTAATCCGGATATAGCCGAAAAATTATTTACGCCAAATTTCACTACAAAAAGTACAGGTATGGGCCTCGGACTAACGATATCAAAAAATATTATTGAAATTACCGGAGGAAATATAAGTTTTGCATCAAACAATCAAAACGGAACAACATTTACAATTAATTTGCCATCAGAGGACTAATTTGATAATTTGAAATTTCAAAACAGGTTCATTAATTTCATAAAAAGTATGAATAAACCGTCAGATTCATTCTAATTATATTTATATTTGCGTTCAATGCACCAACATTAAAATTAATCATTTCAGAAAAACATAATAATAAAATTACAATTATGGCAACAACAGCAAAACTTTACAGTTATGATTTCAGCATGACAAAAACTTACCTGCTTGCAACAGCTTTTGTAGCAGGAAATCTGATTTTACCACAACTTGCTCATGCTATCCCAAATGGCGGGCCAACATTACTTCCCATTTACTTTCTTACATTGATTGCAGCGTACAAATACGGAATTAAAGTTGGAATTTTAACAGCAGTTTTTTCTCCTATTGTTAACTCGTTGTTGTTTGGTATGCCAATGGCAACTATGCTAACCGTAATACTTACAAAATCAATTTTTCTGGCACTTGCTGCGGGATATGTTGCACATAAAACCTCTAAAATTTCATTAATAAACTTATTGATTGTGGTTTTAGCATATCAGTTTATTGGCGGAGCTGCCGAATGGCTTATTACAGGTAGCTTAATCTCTGCATTACAGGATTTTACAATGGGCTATCCCGGAATGTTAATTCAAATTTTGGGCGGCTATTTATTGCTGAAAGCGTTGGCTAAAGTTTAGGTTTCGTGATTGGAAAGTGAAAATTAAGTAAATAAGAAATTAGGAAAATATTTTCTCTCAGGTGAATTGGGAAATTAGAAATTTGTTTTTTCTTTTTGTTTATCCTGAGTTTTCATATTTTACAATTTTCTTATTTATATATTTTCCCAATTTCATTCTTCAATAAAAAATGAATAGCAAAACATTCGAAGAAGTGCTTCAACGGTTTCAAACTATCGAAATTGATGAAACATTTGATATGATTGTAGCCATAGCAAATGGCGGAATTGTTCCTGCCGGAATTCTGAATCAAAGGTTAGGAATTGAAGTACATCTGCTTAAAATAAATTTTAAAGATGAATTTCAGAAACCACGTTACGATGCGCCGCAATTGTTGAAACCAATAGATTTTGAGTTTAAAAACAAAAAAATTCTGCTGGTTGACGACCGCATAAAATCAGGCTCTACTATAAAACTTGCACGGGAATTACTGAAGGAAGCGGCTTTAATTAAAACGTTTGCAGTGAATGGTAATGCAGATTATCCATTATATCATGAAACATGCTTCAGGTTTCCATGGATAATATAATCAACAATGTGTGTTTTTATTATTTTTCAAAAATACCATTTTTCAATTTCAGTAAATATCGATAAAAAAAAATACGAATTACATGGATAGACGAAATTTCTTAAAAGCGATAGCGCTTGCAGGCGCAGCTATTACTGTAAAGCAAAGTGGCGCAATGACTCTTATGGCGCAAAAGGTTAATGCTACAACTCCCGGCAAAGATGTTGACCTTGTAGCAGTAATGGGTGGCGAGCCTGTAGCCATGTTTCGAAAAGGAATTGCCGAAATTGGCGGAATGGGAAAGTTTGTAAAAAAAGGGCAGAAAGTGGTAGTAAAACCAAATATCGGTTGGGATAAAACACCTGAGTTTGCCGGAAATACAAATCCTGAAATTGTAGGTGAAATTGTATCACAATGTTTTAAAGCCGGTGCGAGTGAAGTTGTGGTGTTCGACCACACTTGCGATGACTGGCGCAAATGTTATAAAAACAGCGGAATTGAAGATGCCGTAAAAGCTGCCGGAGGTAAAGTTGTTCCTGCACATGAAGAATCGTACTACCGCGAAGTGGATTTACCCAAAGGAGTAAGCCTGAAAAGAACAAAAGTACATCAAGCTATACTCGACTGCGATGTTTGGATTAATGTACCGGTATTAAAAAATCACGGAGGCGCACAAATGTCAATTGCCATGAAAAACCACATGGGAATAGTTTGGGATCGCGGATATTTTCACAAAAATGACCTGCAACAATGTATTGCTGATATTTGCAGCTTAAATAAACCTGCGGTATTAAATGTGGTGGATTCATATCGAATGATGAAAACTAATGGGCCTCGCGGAAAATCAGAAGCTGATGTGGTTCTTGCAAAAGCATTATTTTTATCGCAGGATATAGTAGCAGTGGATACTGCCGCTACAAATTTTTTCAATCAGATACGCGAAATGCCTTTGGATAACGTAAAGCACTTATCTAAAGGTGAAGGATTAAAATTGGGAACAATGAATCTTGATAAATTGAACATAAAACGAATAAAATTGTAGATTCAACAAATAATATCAGTTTATGCTTCGTAAAATTCGCATTGGGATATCCTTATTACTTTTCTTATTAATTACATTTTACTTTCTTGATTTTGCTGAGATTCTTCCGATGCAATTTCATGTTCTGACAAAAATTCAGTTCATTCCTGCTTTGCTCGCGCTTGAAATCGGAGTTATTATTGCATTAATAGCGCTTACACTTCTATTTGGAAGAGTTTATTGTTCAAGCATTTGCCCATTAGGTATTTATCAGGATTTTATAAACTGGTTTTCACAAAAGATTCTAAAGAAAAAACGTTTCCGTTTTCTAAAACCACTAACAATTTTACGATGGTCGGTGGTTGGTATTACTCTCATAGCTTTTTTGGCAGGTTTTAATTTTTTGGTAGGTTTGCTCGATCCCTACAGCGCCTACGGACGAATTTCAGTTCACATTTTCAGACCCGCTTATCTCGCCGGAAATAACCTGCTCGAAAGCATTTTCACAAAGTTCGATAATCACACATTTTATCGGATGGGTGTTTACATTCTAAGTATTTCATCGCTGATTATTGCTCTTACTACTATTGCTTCGGTAAGTGTGCTTGCATGGATTAACGGACGAATTTATTGCAACAGCATTTGTCCTGTAGGCACAGTATTGGGTTTTCTGAGCAAATTTTCGCTTTTCAAAATCCGTATCAATGAATCAACATGCAACTCCTGCGGTTCGTGCGGACGGAAATGTAAAGCATCGTGTATTGATACAAAACTGCATGAAATTGATTACAGCCGATGTATTAATTGCTTCGATTGCATTGACGTTTGCTCTCAGGATGCAATAAGTTTTACATATTCACCAAAGAAAGCTATTGATAAAACTGTTGATACTTCGAAACGCAGATTTATGATGGCTGTTGGAGTTACTTCGCTTGCAGCCGGAAAATTGATTGCTGATAAAAATTTAAACGTGCTTGAAACTTCCAACAAAGCCGAACGGAAATCGCCAATCAGTCCTCCCGGTTCGTTGAATCACAAAAATTTACTAAACAAATGCACATCTTGTCATTTGTGCGTAAGTAAATGTCCATCAGGTGTAATTAAACCATCATTTTTAGAATATGGTGTTGCCGGTATAATGCAACCCATGTTATACTTCGACAAAGGTTTTTGTAACTACGATTGTACAATTTGTTCTGAAGTTTGCCCAACAGGTGCTATCAGCTTGATTGACAAAGACACCAAACACCACACTCAAACCGGGCAAGTGCAGTTTATAATTGAGAATTGTATTGTTTATACCGACGAAACGCATTGCGGCGCATGTTCAGAACATTGTCCTACTCAAGCTGTGAGCATGATTCCATATAAAAACGGATTAACCATTCCACATACTGAAGTTTCAATTTGTGTGGGTTGTGGTGGTTGTGAGTTTATCTGTCCTGCAAAGCCTTACAAGGCCATTTATGTGGAAGGAATTACCCGGCATGAAACACTGACAATTGTAAAAGAGGAAAAAGATGAATCGGTTGTGGTGGACGATTTTGGTTTTTGATTTAAAGGTAAGAATTTGAAAAATTATGAAATTGAGAAAATCAGGAATAACAAATTCTCTTCTTTTACAATAGTCCGTTAGAAAAAAAATAAATATTAAGCGGCTTTAGTGCCGAAAA
>CAYONE010000049.1:0-32422 GCA_964405245.1 uncultured Paludibacter sp. | reverse complement strand
CAGTAAGAGGTGGTTTACATTTTCTTTTCGCTTTTCGTGTGTTTTCGCGCAGGGTAGTGCCTGATCTGATTTTTCCAGATTTATCAACTCTTAATGCTTAAATTTATGTGTACCTTTTTTTTGAAATCTTACAGTCAGAAATCAGAGATTAAAAAACCTCATTTCTTTATCCTAAACAAAGGAAATAATAGCGGAAAACCGCTTTCAGCTCCTTGTCCTAATTGCTTTATTATCCAGTTTCAAAATGAAACTGAAAAGGAGCAGATTTACTGGCTAATGTATAGCCTGTGGCAGTCCAATGCCTTTTATCCGTTTTTGCGGGGTTCGGTCATTCCCTTTGTAGTGCTTCGGGATGTAAAATCCTGTTTGTTGGATGCGCTGGTTAAGGTGGAGGCAAGTCCGGCTCAATTTGAAAAAGCGGTGGCAGCTCTTCAGGGTTTGGAGCAAATGGAAAACAAATTCAAACAAAACCTGCTTCTAATCTCACAGGCTAAACGAATGCTTTTTTACAAGTATTTGTAATTAAAGTTTCCCCTTTAGAGTTTGCCAGCCGTTGCGGGGATTAGGGGTCAATAAAAAAACCTCCCTGTTTCAAGGGAGGCTCTGCGAAGTTTACCACTAAATGGGTAATGCTAGCTTTTCGTTCGCTTAATCAATTTTTTTAATATCAACGAAACTCCGAAGCTGACAACAGCTCCTACAATAGCCAGAATAATAGTTTTCACTAAATCCTGTACAAAAACATTGCTGAATACAGACAGAAACATTCCGCCGAAAGTACCTGCATATACATTGCTATTTGTTGAAGTTTCGAAGAATCTCATATTAATTGGCTTTAATTGGTTCAGAATCAACGGCCGTTTGACTTACTGCCGTCATTACTCCACCGGCCAAAGTGATATACCCGGCAATCGTAACCAGTGCAGCCGGAACTGCAACAGGAGCTGCTAAAATTGCACCACCAAGTGCAGCTAATGCTAAACCGATTGTCCGCAACGTTTTGAAAAATTTTGGAGTTGGAGCTTTCACTCGATCTACAATTGTCATTTCATTCGGATCAGTAGCTGTTGAGCTATTTTTTGTTCCCATAATCTTTAGTTTTATTTGATAAAAAAATAAGAGAATTAGAAAGTCCTCTTACCCCCTCTCCGTGCGGAGAGGGGGCAGGGGGTGAAGTTTTACTCAACACTCACAATCGCCAACACGTTGTACGAGTTGTTGTTAAGCGAGTAATCGACAGCATTAACTTCCTGAACAAAATCTATCGAAAGTAAAATAAATTTAGTTCCTTCAATAGCAGGTACGGTTGCGGGTTTCATTGTTGCCACCTGATCAATTGCATTCACAGCAATACGAACCGGAGCAGAAACAATCATTTCAGAGTTACCGGTCATAAAATCGATACATGCAAATCCGCTTTTCAGAATGATATGAGTTGCCCCGCTGGGTAAGCTTATATCATTTTTGGGACTCAAAGCTGCAATCTTGATTTCACCGGTTGCGGTATCTACCTCGAAAGCTTTATACAACACAGTGCCCAAAATTGAATTTGCATTGAAGTTAAATCCAAACAACAAAGCTTTAGCTTCATCTTTGGACATGCCTTCTGCCGCACTTCGTTCGCCACGGGCGTTTGCTTCGTCCATGTTTTTAATTTGTGCCATGATTTGTGTAATTCGGGCTGTTACACGTCCATCCGATGCAGCTTTTGCCAGCGGTCGCATCGTGTCGCGCAGTAATTTACCCGCTGAAGCTGCATTTCCAAACTCAGCACCATTTTCACGGGTTCGGGCAAACCCCGGATCATTAGCGATACGTGAAGCGTCCACTCCACCTTTTTCCCGGGCAAGGTAACCATCTTTCGATTTGTAGAATGAAATTCCACCAATGGTTCCCTGCAATTTTAAAATACTTTTTTGTCTTGCCATAATTCTGATTTTTTATGATTTTTCGCAGCAAATGTAAATCTGTATCAACCATATTTGTATAGTTGCATTTCCGTCTGTGTCTGTCTTTGCCGTTTTTTCCATAATAGGCTGTTTGTGAATGCACTTTTCTTTGTAGATTTGCAGAAAATAACATGAAAAATGGAAGTGAAACGCATTTGTATCTATCCGAAGGATATTCAGCATATCACCGGTAGAAGTGAAAGATATGGACGATTGATGTTAACAAAGATCCGGGAACACAATAAAAAGGAAGAACATCAATTTGTAACTATCGAAGAATTTTGCCGGTATACCGCATTAAAACTTGAACAGGTGACCCCGTTTATTGCGGGTTAGTTCCCTCGTGTATGGATGAAGTATTGATGAAGTATACCAACGCCCTACATAATGTATGAAAAAAGCCGTATTGGTTGCAACAATACAGCTTTCCTCTGTTCAATCAGATTCAAATGTGCACAAAATTTATAATTGAAATGCGCTTTCCAAATTCTTTAATTTTCCTGAAAGCACGCCCATATCGTGACTAATTTTATTATCAGTTATTCGGGCGTAAATTTGTGTTGTTTTGATATTGGTATGTCCCAACATTTTCGAAACACTTTCAATGGGTACTCCTTGTGATAGTGTTATAGTAGTAGCAAAGGTATGTCTGGCTAAGTGGAAGGTCAGACTTTTATTAATCTCACATAAATCACCAATTTCCTTAAGATATGCATTCATTTTCTGGTTGCTGGAAATTGGTAGCAACTTTCCTTCAGGCAGTTTTCCCTTGTACTTTGCCAAAATCATTTTAGGAACTTCAAGCAATGGAATGTTTGAGTTTACGTCAGTTTTCTGACGTTTGGTCATAATCCATAAATTTCCATCAAATGAGGTGCGGATATTGCTTTCTTTCAGATTGTACACGTCAATATATGCCAAACCGGTGAAGCAGGAAAATACAAAAATATCACGGACATGCTCCAGTCTTGGAATGTCAATTTTCTTCTTTACAATACTTTCCAGTTCTTCTTTGGTCAGGTATCCTCTGTCAACTTTATTCAATCTGATTTTGAAATTCACAAAAGGATCGTGTAACATCCAACCATTATTCCGTGCAATCAAAATAATTCGCTTAAAGAACTGCATAAACTTAGCGGTTGTGTTGACCTGGCATTTACAGTCAACCATCAAGAATGTTTCAAAGTCAGATATTAACATATGATTTATTTCAGCAAAAGGAATATCGGACAAACTATATTTCTTTCTTAAAAAGATGGTAACATGTTTCAGTGTAACCTCATATTTTTGATGTGTAGCCTTTGATTTGCTTATTCCAATAAGGCTTTTTACATCGGCATTATGCTTCCTGAATAGCTCTAATAATGTTTGCTGTTTGGTATTGATACCCAGAAAAATGTTTTTTACTTTTTCGGCACTTACGGTCTGAATCCTTTCCAGTTCCTGGTGATAGATTCTGTTCAATACAGATTTTGTGTTGTCAAGGAGTCCATTAATTTCGGATGCTTTTGCACTTCTGCCACTCATTTTACCTGCTTTCACATCCCATAAAGCCGGTTCAACGTCAGTTTTCATACTAAAGCGGGTTTCTTCACCATCAACCGTAATTCGGCACATTAGAGGCACACTGCCATTTTTCTTTTGTTTGTCTCTTTTCAGAAAAAAGAGTACGTTGAATGTTGTTTTCATAATCTCAAATTGAATTACAAAGTTAAACTTAATAAATTTCTTATGAGAGTTATGCGGACTGCCAATGTCTGACAGGAGAGTGCCTTTTTAGTTCAATTCGTACCCCTTTTTCGATTTCCTCGAAAGGGGTACGAATTAGGAAATATTTTCGGTAGAATTTTGTCTTTTTTCTGTCGAAATACCAAAGGTTAGGAGAAAGAAAAAACCCTACAAATCGCTGAATTTGTAGGGTTTAACCGTCTTTTGTCGCTAATTGTCTTAGCTGTCTGGCGGAGAGAGAGGGATTCAAACCCCCGGTACCTTGCAGTACGGCGGTTTTCAAGACCGCTGCAATCGATCACTCTGCCATCTCTCCAGGGATCGTCTTATTTTTGTAAGGCGGTGCAAAGATAGTGCTTTTTATTAAACTTCCAAACACTGAGAAGAGATTTTTATTGTATTGCTTTAGGCGCTATCACAAACAACCTTTATTTTCAATGGATTCGATATGAAAATTTTGTAATTTAATTTTCATATATTATTTTTGCAGTTCAAATTATATGGAATCTATGTTGCATTCTTACCTTCATATAGCCATCCTGTACAGGGATCGCGCCTGAGTTCCCACTTATGTTGGAGCTTTCTGCCTTTGACATTCCGCATTTATTAGTGGAGTGTGTTTTTTCATGAACAAAATTACATATTCAACGCTTTCATTTACTTTAGAAAGTAGATGGGCTTATTTTATCATATAAATTTAAGAAAATGAATAACAGTTGGAAAAAAGTTTTTGCTATTATATGGACCGGACAGTTTTTCTCGTATTTGAGCAGTTCGGTCGTTGGTTTTGCCACTATACTGTGGCTGAGTTTCGAAACAAAATCGGCAGAAGTGCTGGCCTTTGCAGCTATCGCTTCCATGCTTCCGCAGGGAATTATCGGGCCGTTTACAGGCGTGCTTATCGATCGCTGGGACAGAAAGAAGATTATGATATTCTCCGATCTGTTTATTGCGCTTTGCTCGCTCGTGCTGGCTT
Source organism: uncultured Paludibacter sp. (assembly GCA_964405245.1). Taxonomy (GTDB): domain Bacteria; phylum Bacteroidota; class Bacteroidia; order Bacteroidales; family Paludibacteraceae; genus Paludibacter. Next base: position 27,769 of record CAYONE010000049.1, on the reverse strand, counting down.
TTATGGTTTTCAGCGGAAATTTGCACATTGCAGCCGTCTATACACTTTTGGCTTTGCGATCGGTGGGGTCGGCCTTCCACGGCCCTTCAATGCAGGCTTCGGTGCCTTTGCTCGCTCCACAGGAAGAGCTGACACGCATTTCGGGTATCAATCAAATGATCATGTCGGTTTCGAGTATTGCGGGACCTGCATTGGGCGCATTGCTTATGAGTTCGTTTAATCTGGGTTACGTTATGTTGTTCGACGTGCTTGGCGCACTCATTGCTGTGGGAACTTTGCTATTTGTAAAAATACCAAAGCCCGAACGCTCCGAACATATCGAACCGCACGTTTTCAGGGAAATGCGTGAAGGCTTTCAAGCAATTTTGTCAAAAAAAGGATTGCCTTGGTTGTTTGCCTTTTCGGTGATTGTACTGCTGTTTTTGATGCCGGTTTCGGTATTGTTTCCGCTTATGACGCTCGAACATTTTAATGGTACTGCTTATCAAATGAGCATCATTGAAGTGGTTTGGGGAGTTGGAATGGTAGCAGGAGGAGCTTTTATCGGCTTTGTAAAACTAAAAACAAACGAAGTAGTTCTGATCAACATTTCCTACATTTTGCTTGGACTGTCGTTTATGCTTTCGGGTATTTTGCCGGTAAACGGGTTTGTGTTCTTTGTGTTACTTACAAGTCTGGGTGGAATTGCAGGAGCTTTGTATCATGCCATGTTCACAGCCACTGTACAAAAAAATGTAGCTCCGGAAGCACTGGGACGCGTGTTTTCACTTTACGGAAGTATAGCTATTTTACCTTCGCTTGTCGGACTCACCGCCACAGGCTTTATTGCCGACCATATTGGTATTGATTATGCTTTTATATATTCAGGCATCATTATTATCGTTGCAGGCATTTTAGCAATGTTTGTAAAAAACATGCTTAAACTCGGGGAAAAGAGTTTGAATTCATAAAAGCACATTGCACCCGTCGCACATTAAGTTTCATTAGTTCAACTTTCGGTCGGCGACGGATTAGCACCAAACAGACAATTGTCATCCCGAAGCGTAGCGAGGGAACTAATAATGTTCGTAATAAAAAAATCCCGCAGGAGTAATTCTCTGCGGGATTTTTTGTTGTTTTATACTGTTTTCAGATATTCAACCACATTTTGTTCGATACGCGAAGTAATGTTGCTTACATCGGCTCTGTCGAATGCTTCTCCACTGATATTCTCAAATAATTCGATATATCGTTCACTGATACCTGCAACGATTTCCGGCGTCATTTCGGGAACTTTCTGTCCTTCTTTACCCTGGAAACCATTTTCCATCAACCATTCACGTACAAATTCTTTTGAAAGTTGTTTCTGAGCTTCGCCTTTATCAAAAAGCTCCTGATAGCTGTCGGCATAGAAATAACGTGAAGAATCGGGTGTATGAATCTCGTCGATCAGGTAAATTTTACCATCACGGCGACCAAACTCATATTTCGTATCTACCAGAATTAATCCACGTTTAGCAGCAATCTCCGTACCACGCAGGAAAAGCGCCATGGTATATTTTTCGAGCATTTCATATTCTTCGGCAGACACAAGTCCCTGTTTCAGAATTTCTTCGCGAGAAATATCTTCATCGTGCAAACCATATTCTGCTTTGGTAGTTGGAGTGATGATAGGTTGAGGGAAACGTTGGTTTTCGCGCATTCCGTCAGGAATTTTTACGCCGCAAATTTCGCGCACACCACTTTTGTAGGCACGCCAGGCACTACCACAGAGATAACCGCGCACAATCATCTCCACAGGATAACCTTCGCAACGCAAACCCACTGTAACCATAGGGTCGGGCGTAGCAAGTTTCCAGTTTGGAACAATATCGGCAGTTGCATCCAGAAACTTAGCAGCAATCTGATTGAGCATCTGTCCTTTGTAAGGAATACCCTTTGGCAATACCACATCGAAAGCCGAAATACGGTCGGTGGCAATCATCACGAGCAGGTCGTTTTTCACGGTGTACACGTCGCGAACTTTGCCGTGATACACATTTGTCTGTCCATCGAAATGGAAATCGGTGTTTGTAAGTGCGTTCATATTGGTTAATATATGCCCCCTAACCCCCTGAAGGGGGAATTTAAGGAGTGTTTGTTATTTATTTGTTTATTTATTAAAGATTCTTATGTTTCTTTGTTGAAAGCTTCGTATCAGCACCAGCTCCCCCTTCAGGGGGTCGGGGGGCAGCGTATGCTTCCACAATTCTCTGCACTAATTTGTGGCGCACAATGTCTTTTACATCAAATTCCACTTTGGCAATGCCTTTTACATCTTTCAGTACCTCCAAAGCATCTTTTAGTCCTGACTTTTGGGAATATGGCAAGTCAATCTGCGTCATATCACCGGTAACAATCATTTTGGTATTCAAGCCCATGCGCGTCAGAAACATTTTGATTTGCATAGTGGTAGTGTTTTGCGCTTCGTCCAGAATAACCACTGCATCGCTCAGTGTTCGTCCGCGCATAAATGCCAGCGGAGCAATCTGAATGGTACCGTTTTCCATATATTCTTTGAGCTTTAGCGGCGTGATCATATCCTGAAGAGCATCGTAGAGCGGTTGCAAATACGGATCAATTTTCTCCTTCATATCGCCTGGCAGGAAACCTAGCTTTTCGCCGGCTTCCACAGCGGGACGACTGAGGATAATCTTTTTAATCTCTTTGTTTTTCAATGAACGAACAGCCAGCGCAATGGCTGTATAGGTTTTTCCCGATCCTGCAGGACCTATGGCAAACAACAAATCATTTGTTTCAAAATCCTTTACCAGCTTTTGTTGGTTGGCAGTGCGTGCCATAATGGATTTCCCATTCACGCCATGCAGAATAAGATTGTCGAAACGAATTTCGACCGGTTCACTGCCTTTGACAATTTCGATGATGTTTTCTTCGGATAACGAATTATTATCTAAACAAAACCGTTCAATTCTTTTTATGTTTTCAATAAACCGATCAGCTTCTTCATCGCTTCCCGAAATTTTCACCACATGTCCTCTTGCCATTAATCGCAAATTGGGGTGCAGATTTTTCAACAATTGAATATTAGAGTTGTTTACACCGTAAAAAACAGTAGTATCGGTATGTTCGGAAAGTTCAAAGATGTGTTCTGTCATTTGCAATATATTTTATCGTAAGAAGCTTTTCCAAAGTTTAGAACTTTGGAAAAGCTGATTTTGGATGATTAATAAGCGAATAATGGGTATTTTTCCATTGTTTTGTTTACCCGTTCGCGAACCGAAGCAATCACTGCTTCGTTTTCAACATTTGAAAGCACTGTTTCAATCATTTCGGCAATTTCTTCCATCAGTGGTTCTTTTGCACCACGTGTTGTGATAGCAGGCGTTCCGAGACGGATACCCGAAGTCTGGAAAGCTGAACGACTATCGAAAGGCACCATGTTTTTGTTCACAGTAATATCGGCTTCCACCAATACTTTTTCGGCCACTTTACCGGTCAGTTCAGGGAATTTCGAACGAAGATCCACCAACATAGAGTGATTATCTGTTCCACCTGAAATAATTGTAAAGCCACGTGCAATCAGTGCATTTGCCAGAGCAGCAGCATTTTTCTGCACCTGAGCCTGATATTCTTTGTATTCGGGTTGCAGACATTCGCCGAATGACACTGCTTTGGCAGCAATCACATGTTCGAGCGGACCGCCCTGAATTCCGGGGAATACAGCCGAATCGAGCAATGCCGACATCATTTTCACATCGCCTTTTGGAGTGGTTTTTCCCCATGGGTTAGGAAAATCTTTTCCCAGCAAAATGATACCACCACGTGGGCCACGAAGCGTTTTGTGCGTTGTAGAAGTCACAATGTGAGCCCATTTTACAGGATTTTCGAGCAAACCGGCAGCAATAAGTCCGGCAGGGTGAGCCATGTCAATCATAAGCAAAGCGCCTACTTTGTCGGCAATTTCGCGCATGCGTTTGTAGTCCCATTCGCGTGAATAAGCCGAGCCACCACCCACAATCAATTTGGGTTTTTCGCGCAATGCCACTTCTTCCATCTGGTCGTAATCCACGCGACCTGTATCCTGACGCACATTATATTCAGTTGGACGGTAAAGAATACCCGAACTGTTTACAAGCGAACCGTGCGAAAGGTGACCTCCGTGTGCCAGATTCAACCCGAGGAAAGTATCGCCCGGATTCAAACAAGCCAAAAACACAGCAGCATTAGCCTGAGCACCCGAGTGAGGTTGCACGTTAGCCCATTCAGCATCGAACATCCTTTTCAAACGGTCGATGGCCAACTGCTCACTCAGATCCACAATTTCGCAACCACCGTAATATCGTCTTCCGGGATAACCTTCGGCATATTTATTGGTCAATACCGACCCCATTGCTTCCATAACCTGATCGCTCACAAAGTTTTCTGATGCAATCAATTCAATACCTTTCATCTGACGCTGTTTCTCACGCGCAATGATGTCAAAAATAATCTGGTCTCTTTTCATTTAAATGTTTCTAAAAGCCCCCTAACCCCCTAAAGGGGGAATTGAAGACGTAGTTTATATAATTGTTTTATTTTTATTTCATTTCAATATTCCCCCTTTAGGGGGTTAGGGGGCAGGTTTTCAGCAACTCCTGAAATCTCTCAATAAATTTTCCTACATGAAAGCCATCCATCAAAGCATGATTCGCATGAATGTCAACAGGAAGCCACATTTTGTCGCCATCACGGGTAATTTTTCCGAATGTAATTTTAGGTATGCTACGCGAAGCGCTGAATTTACGGGCGTGATTTACTGCATAAAAATCGACCCATGGAACTGTAGAATAATGAATCACTTCCGGTCCCGGATCAGGAAATTTTAATCCGAACTCAGCTCTAACTCTTTCAGTTTCAGCTTTTGCCAGTAGCATAAAGGCTTCAATATCTTCGTTATACGGAAAAAATCCGCAACCGTAGGTTTCATCCTCTCTGAAAATAGTTGTTCCTGCGCCAACACTATTATAACAAAACACTTTATCATCTTCAATCCTGTATCGAAATTCTTCAATTTCGTTTGCTGCTTTTAGTGATAAGTATAAGTAATACAATGAGAAAGGATAGCCTTTCTGACGTGATACTTCACGTGCAAATGAACATTCCACTCGTACAACTACACCAAATAATGGCTCATCGAATGTGCTGAACACTTCATAATGCTCACGTCGTTTCCATGCAGATATGTCGATTAGTTTTTTCATTTACCAGCCCCCTAAATCCCCCTCAGTGGACGTTATTTTTTCTTTTTTTGCACCGTCCAACCAAATTTTCCAATTTCTTCACCCAATTTATAATAATGTCCGTGCGAATAGGCAATCAGTTTTGCTTCCGACAATTTAAATGTATCTGTTTCAGGATCAATGAATTTTGAATCGGCTTGAATGCTAACTACATCGGCAATAAACATATCGTGCGAACCAAGCGGAATAATTTCTTTAACCTTACACTCAATACATAACGGCGATTCTGTTACGATAGGCGCATTAACTTTTTCAGCTTTACCAGGTGTAAGTTTCATTTCAGCAAATTTATTAAAATCGCGTCCGCTTTTAACACCACACCAGTCGGTGGCATAAGCCATATTTTCGTTGGTAAGATTGATTACAAATTCGCCCGTACGCTTAATTATTTCATAAGAATGCCGCTCAGGACGAACGGAAATGTAACACATAGGTGGATTGCTGCATATTGTTCCCAACCAACTCAGCGTTATTAAATTAAATTCTTCGGGATTTTCCCCACATGAGATTAACGCGGCAGGTAATGGATAAATCATTGTACCGGGTTTCCAGGAAATATGAGACCTCTCCCCAGTCCTCTCCAAAGGAGTGGGAGACTGCGAATTATTTGAAGTTTTATATGTATCAGAAAGTTTTTTTAATTTCATTAATCTATGAATTGAAATTTTTATTATTTGCTTATTCACTCTCCCTTGGAGAGGGTTAGGGAGGGGTTTATTTTATCTTCACCTCTTCAATTCTTATTTCACGTTCGCAATAACGGCATTTCAAACGAATTGGATTTTCTTCTTTCAGAACATAAAACCGGGTTTTTACCGGTTGATGATTTGTAATGCAATTCGGATTTCCACATTGTACAATTTCGCGAATTTCTTCGGGCAAGATTAATGGACGCTTTTCAACAACTTCATAATCGCGAATAATGTTGATTTTAGCGTTCGGACAAATAAGCGCAAGTTTGTTTGTTTCGTTTACAGCCAAAGCTCTATCGGCAATTTTTACCAATCCTTTAGAACCAATTTTCTTGCTTTCGAGATTGTTTGCCAAAGTTATTTGGTTTGTGCAGGTGTCAATATGCAGAATTTGAACTACTTTGAAAAGCTTGTCCGAAGGAATATGATCAATCACAGTTCCATCCTTAAGCGCTGCTACTTTTAATTTTTTTTCCATAAAAATTCAGTATGTTAATTTGCCAATTTGCTAATATGCTAATTTGCCAATATCCTGATTTGCCAATATCCTGATTTGCCAATATTTTAATAAGCTAATATTTGATTATGTTTAAGTGCCGTAAAATGTTTGTTTTGACAAAATTCTACAATTTTTATTAATGTAAGTTTTATTACAATTAGTGTGGTGTCTTTTGATTGGCATATTGGTACATTAAATAATTGGCACATTGTTTAGTACCTTACTCACAATTGCCTGACGAACGTATAAACCATTTTGAGCTTGTTGAAAATAATATGCTTTTTCGTTTTGGTCAACATCCGGATCAATTTCGGTAACACGCGGTAAAGGATGCAGAATTTTCAGATTCGGTTTTGAATTTGAAAGCATATCATTTTTCAATGTATATACATTTTTTACACGTTCGTATTCCATTAAATCCTGAAAACGTTCTTTTTGTACACGAGTCATATAAAGAATATCAGCATCATTAAAATTATCTGCCAGTTCGTTCGATTCTGTGAAAGGGATATTGTTTTTCAAGCAAAAAGTTTTATACTCCTCGGGCATTTTCAATTCCTCAGGCGCGATAAATTTGAATGTCGGATTAAAATGCGACATTGCCATAAGTAAGGAATGTACGGTTCGCCCGTATTTTAAGTCGCCAACCATGCAAATTTTTAAATTTTCTAAAGTTCCCTGTGTTTTAAAAATGGAATACAAATCGAGCAGTGTTTGCGAAGGATGCTGATTTGCTCCATCTCCAGCATTAATTATAGGCACAGGCGAAACTTCGGCGGCGTAACGCGCGGCGCCTTCGAGCGGATGACGCATTACAATGGCATCGGCATAACAACTTACCATGTGAATGGTGTCGTTTAAGGTTTCACCTTTTGATGAACTGCTTGTTGCAGCATCGGAAAAGCCAATAATAGAGCCACCAAGGCGAATAACAGCAGTTTCGAAACTCAAACGGGTTCGCGTAGAGGGTTCGAAAAACAGCGTGGCTATAACTTTTCCATCCAGCGTTTTTCGGTTTGGATTAGCCTCAAAACCTGCCGCAGAGTCAAGAATGGAAAGAATCTCATCCTTGCTATAATCTGAAATTGATACTAAACTATTTTTACTCATATATACCAAAACCCTCCATTTTTTCTGGTGAGGAAATCCAAAAAGGGCATTTTTTATTTATGTTTTTTTATCTGATATTTTTTTTTGCTTTTTTATTGTAAAATGTCGGTTAATAAAAAAACCAACATAAATCTACTTCGATTTACATTGGTTCTTTTTAATATGGCGATACTTATCCTTACAACTTACTGATAATAAGTTGAATTGGGGGATAGTATTTGAAAAATTCAACAATTTCATATTTGCAGTGCAAATATAATGGAAATTTCGCGATTTTCAGATAGATATATGAATTGTTTGAAGTAAATTTCTGAACATTATTAATCCAATAATTTCATTGAATATTAAAGTAATTTTTATACGATTATTAATGTGATAATAATAAAATAAGCCCCCTCGGCTTGCGAGGAATATGCCAATTAATTCAACAATTAAAGCAATTTAGAAATAAATGGACATAATTAGAATAATCCTACTCGCAAATTTTCTTACAATGTTCAAATTATTGGCTAAATTACCCCTTCTTTTCCGTAATTTTTTGAGATGTTTTATTCAGAACTTTTTCAAATGTATTGAGCGTTGCTATTTCGTCAATATCAAACGAAATCTCAAATTTCTCTTCAAGTGTCATAATCAAACGTAACTGACCCAAACTATCCCAACCTTTCAGTTCGTTTTGCTTCATCTTCATTTCAATGCTATTCACCGAAATTTCAAATACTTCTGCGAATGTATTTTTTATTGTTGATTCAATATCCATGCTTTATTTTATTCAATTTTTAATGAAAAATTTTGCTCATCGGTAGTAGAAAATCCATAATTTATAAGAAAATCCTTTACCTGAGCGTTTTTTTCGTTGTTATTATATCTTACATTTAAAACCTCAATATTGTCTTTTTTCAAATTTTCAATTAGAAAATCAATAAAAAAATGTTCAACTTTTCTACCCAAAATACGGCAACTCAACAAAAATGTATCAAGAAATGCCGCACTTTCTTCAATCTTTATGATTGCTGCTCCTGTTATTCCTTCGTTACCGAATTTATCTTTATAAGATAAATTAAACAGTTTAAAATCATTGGAGTTAATCATTTCAATCAGTTCGGATTCGGTATATTTAATCGTACTCAAATTAAACTGATTGGTTTTCTGAGTAAGTTGTGATATTCTACTAACCGTTTCATTATCAACATATTTAATACATATATCGATGTTTAGTTGCTTCAAAAACTCATCGTAAGAGTATATTTTACTTTCGTAGGCACGTTCAGAGTTTCGTTTGTACTGTACAGTTTTGTCGATATCCTCGGTTGTAATTTTGTTTTTTGCGAAATGGGGATACACTACATCATTAAGAAACCAGTAATTTAACTCAGTTATATCTTTAGGAAAATCAGGAACGGTAATTTCAGGTAAAGATTCCTTAACAAATTCCCGCTCAAAAGCATTATCGTCAATAAAAACAATTGAATCAAGCCCAAGATTTAAATCACTTGCAATTTCACGAAGATTATCAGCTTTTTTATTCCAGTTTATTTTTTTTACTATAAAATCGTCCCAACTTAATTGCATATTCGGGTTAAGCTCAAAAACCTCTTTTGCGTCTGTTTCATTATTTTTCGAAACTAACGCGAGTAATACACCTGTTTTGGCAAGCTTAATTATGTTTCGCTGAAAATCCGCATAAATCTTCCCGACTCCTTCTTCCGAAAGAGTTAGTTTATTCCAGCCATCTTCTGCAACAATGCCACCCCAAAGAGTATTGTCGAGATCGAGTGCAAGGACTTTTTTGGTTTTACCCTCGAGGCAATTTATTACATTTTGCAATTCATGAGTCATAACTCTGATTCCTGTGTTTGTAAATTTTATCCGCCCCATATACCAGAATTTATTGCTGAATAAATTTCTATATCCGTGCAAAGAAATTAATCTGTTGAAATCAAAAATAAAAATTCCCGGGAACTTTTTTTGAAATTTATACAGTAGATTATTTAAACTATCAGTTTCAATATTATTTGTATTGATATATGTATTAACCGAATATGGTGGGAGAGAAAGGTTTGAAATTACAAACTGTGTTTTTGGGAATAATAAAATATAATGCTCTACAGCGCTCAACAAATCGTGGGTTTGATTTTTCAGTTCTTCGGCATCCAAGTGCAGAAATACAGTATCCGGAGCAAAATTGAAAAGACCCGATGCAGGATTTGTCAATTCAGCCTGCCATTGGTTATAACCCGCGAAGTAAAGTTTTATATCCGGTTTGGAAAGAAAACTTTTCATTGGGTCAATATTTATGTTGCTGAGAACTGCTAATTTTTTCATATTTATTTTCTTCAGGTAAAAACACTATCGCCATCGCCATCCTGAAAAACCGCGGCATTAATTTCGTAGTTTTTCGGGAAAATATAGGGTCGTTTGGTTGATTTACGATAAATATAGCCATTATGTTTGCGTCCGAGCGACTCGGTAAGTCTTGGTTCGAAACATGTTACTGTATCGAAATTATTTTTCTTCATCAGCACCGAAATATAATTCGAAAGGCAATTTACATGTTCATCATTAGCATATAGATAGCTTACTGCGAGATTTTTATCGCGAATTTTGAGTAATGCAAACCCTTCGAGAACATCATTATTGTAAACTTTCAGCGATTTGTACTCAAAACGATTCGATTTGGAAGAGAAAAAATATCTGTTCGATTCCTGATCGGAAAGGTTTGTGAGTATCCAGGGATAGGACAGAATCCAATCGAAATGCGCGGCATTTCTAACAATCTGATTTGGATTTTTTGCGCTGAATTCTTCCAAAAATGCTTCAAATTCCTTATCATAAACGTTATTCTCAACAATTTTGAATCTTGTTCGGTAATTGCGTACAAATATATCCCGAAACCGTAAAGTTTTGTTTATGAATTTTTCCGTTGCGCGGTAAAAAGGCAAATAATCTTCCCAATCAGGGTAACGACCTAAAATATTATCGGCGAAGCACATATTTCGGTATAAAGTTTTACCGTGAATATACTGTGTAGGTTTAAAAACACCCAAACCCTGATACGTTTTTTCAAGCGAAAAAAGAAAATTGGATAAAAACAAATTGTTGCGATATGATTTGAGCATCAGAAAAAATAACTGCGAAGCCAGATTTTCAGTTCGATGCGCATCACTTACCCAAAAGCAACTTACCCAGTAAATTTTTTTATTTTCGTTATTATGCTCAATTTCATCGGGTAAAACGCCCAAATATCCAACTAATGAAGCGTTTTGATATGCCGCCCAAAGCAGTATGTCATCGTCAGCGCAATATGGATTATGAATTTGCGAGAGTGCCCGTTGATAACTTATTGGTATTTGCGTAAGCACATTGAAAAAGTCGGAATGAACGAACTCATTTAATTGTGCTTTATTATATTGTATTATCTGCATTAATTTCTTACAATAATATGTTTGTTAATCAGCTTCTTAAATATAAAATAAAAATACTCGTTTTTTAATATTTGTTGCGCGTTTCGGCTGTTTTCAATTTCCATCGGTATTCGTTGAAAATTTGTTTTCCGTGAATCGAGTTTTAAATTTGCAGTACCAAACGTAAGATTTACATCATTGTTCAATTTGTCGAAAAACGATGTATTTATCTGAAAATCAGTATAGGGAAATGAAAAAAGACTGATTTGCTGTTTGAAATTTTCTTTTACCCAACGGAGGCTTTCTGTAGCTTCCATAAGTTGCATTTCCTCGGTTAAATCGGGGAAATATGCATGTGTCATGGAATGAGCGCCTATAGTAAAACCTTTATCAATAAGACTTTTAATTTGCGAGTGAGTCATATAAGGTTCATTCTTTTTGAGATATTCGCAGAAATCAATATCAAGAAACGGAGCAATTTCATCAGCAATAGATTTCTTGTCATCTTTTATACGAAACAAATCTTTGGTTGATGAATAAAGTAAATCATTTGTTTTAAAAATAGCTTCGATACTGGATTTCTGTCCTTTTGAAAGTCCAGATGTCTGAATTTTTTCAGCCAGAATGCTGAATTTCAATCGGAAGAACATGTCTTTGTTGTCAATAAAAGCTGGATTTACAAAACATACGGCAGGAATTCCCTTTTCAATGAGAATAGGTGCAACCACATCGTGAAATTCACGTAAACCATCGTCAAAACTTAAAAAGAATGCTTTTTCCCCTCTGATTTCTTGATTTTCAGCACACCAAATCAGGTAATCATAATTAACGGCATTATAATTTTTTGCGAAAAAATCAATATCTTCCACAAATCGTTTTACCTTAGTTACCGGATATAAATGTTTTAAATGAGATAAATCGTTATCACTCACCACATGATAAAATGGTAATATAAGTCCCTGCCCGGAAATCTCCACAAGCGAATCGATGTTAAACAGCGGTGTAAAAACCGAAAGCGTTTTTTTTATTAATTCCTTCATTTATCTTGCAGGACGGGCATTTTTTATTTGCTCAAAATTAGAAATATTTTATCAAATAAAATATATAAAAAAAATTAACGCTTTAAATTGAAAACTATTGATTGGGTTGATTATGTCAGAGATAAAAAGAGCTTAAGAGTTTTCTAAGCTAATAATTTGAGCTGCAATGCTTATTGCAATTTCTTCGGGCGTATTGCTGTTAATGGGTAATCCTACCGGAGAATGCAATTTATTCAGTTTTTCGGAATCAAATCCTTCCTTTATTAACTTTTGCTTTATAAGTCTGCTTTTCTGTGGACTTGCCAGCAAGCCCAAATATTTGAAATTCAGGTTTATAAGGCATCTCAAAACTGTTTCGTCCGAATTATGACCCGGTGTCATAATAATCACATAATCATTTCCCGTAACATTAAAATGATTGTTTATCTCTGCGAATGGTATGATATTTATTTTATTTGCGTAAATGTTCGCATGAATAGTCGCTTCATTTGGTCTTTCATCGTAAACTATTATATGATAATCAAGCGTTTCCAATACTTTAGATAATGCCAAAGCCACATGCCCTCCACCTACAATATGAATTGCTGGCTCAGTTCCCATTTTTTCTGAGTAAAACAGTCTTCTGTCAGTGTTGAAAAGTTCTGTGTTGTTTTTAATTCCCGATGAATTTGTTTCCGAAATTTCAATTTCACCGGAACTAAACCATTTAATAATTGCCTGAATATGAATACTTTGAATTGAAATAATTTGATTAATCTTACTAATATGCGTTTTGTTTAATTCGAAAATCAGAAACTTTTGTCTGCCTCCGCAAATAGTTTCATCACTTGTTTCATTGTAATCGTTATCAAATTTATATTCAAATATTTGAGGATTTCTTCTCTTGTTTTTGATACTATCGAGGACAATATTTTTTAAATCGTTTTCTGCTTTGCCACCACCAATTGTTCCAAAAGTCATCCCTGATAAGGCCACTGCCATTTTTGCTCCGGTTTTACCAGGCGCATAACCTGTGGTTTCGGTGATTATCACTACAAAAACACGTTCATTTCTCTGAATTTCTTCACAGATAAAATCCCAGACTGTTGTTCTTTGCATAAGATATTGTTATCTATTTGAACCAAACCGCGCTTAATGCATAATAAATTGCCATTAACGATGAAAATACAGCGCTTGCCATGAACCGGTACTTGTATAGTAAAACATTCTGAATCAAATAATTTGCCAAAAATGAAAGTGGAATATTAACGATAAACGATTTTGAGGCAATACTTAATAAAGATAAATTAATAGCATTGTAATTACAGGAAAACAAACTAATAAATAGCAAATGCCGTGCAATCCACAAAGGATTAAAATAAATCAAAGCAAGCGAAGTCCGAATCAACGATTTTTTTACAGTTTTAATTTCTGGAGTCGCAGAAGTGGTTTTTTTATCAATCCAGCGGAAATAATTCGGAATTTCTAAGGCATAAATCAATGCTCCAACCAAACAAACTCCAATCATGCGCGTAAACGAAAATTGATGCAATAACAGCGCTGCAATAGTGTCGCCAACAGAATAAATTATTAATCCGTTGATAATGCTTTTTTTGGTATAACTTAGTTTCAAAATGTTTATTCTAAAAAGTGATGTTAGAACCTCTCAATAATTATCAAAAAATTAGCCCCCTAATCCTCTGTTTATCCCGATTTTTTATTTTAGTGCATCGACCAACATTTGAGCGCTTAAACTTGGGGGTTCTCTTTCGAAAACTGGATTTTTTTCGTTGTAATTTTCCTAAAAACGCCAATCTAGTATTTACTGAAGTGCTGAGTAGTTAAAAAAAAAGCATTTAACCAATCATCAATTTATTAATTGTATAAATCAGCATTTCTAAAGAATTTCAGAGAAATGATTTTCAATTTCAACAAAAATATAATTTTTTGTTCCAAAACTTCCACTCTTTCTTACCCTTCAGGGGGTTGGGGCTATATTGATTTATACTGATAAAGATAGTTTATTTTTCACCATAAAGCATCATCAATAGTTTTTCGTTTGTAAAAGGTGCCGAATATGTAATTTTCGCATCCTTTCTGAAAGCTTTCGCAGCATTGAGTAAAGCAAAATAAACTCCAATTCCGTACATAAACGGTGGTTCTCCTGTGGCTTTTGCTCCGAAAACACCCTTTTCAGGTATGTTATTTTCAATGAATTTTACTATAATTTTTTCAGGAGCCGAGTAAATATCAGGCACTTTGTAAGCACTCAGCGAATCGGTTAGCAAAGAGCCATTCTCACTATGAATGATTTCTTCAAAAGTCATCCAACCGATTCCCTGTACAATTCCACCTTCCATTTGACCACGGTCGATAACTTCGTCGATTGATGACCCTGCATCGTGCACAACTTCAACGCTGTTGATAATAAAATTTCCCCTCAAGCAATCCACCGTTACTTCTGTTATTGCAGTGCCGCAAACATGATAAGCAAACGGATTCCCTTTTTCTGTCGTTCTGTTGAAAAATATATCAGGAGTAGCATAAAATGCAAGTGCCGAGAGATTTATTCTCTCTCTATATGCCTTTATTATCAGTTTATTCCATGTTATTTCAGTTGATTTTCCATTGCGAACTATAGTTTCATTAATAATGTCATATTCATCTTCGCAAGTTGAATCTATTATTTCCGGAAGAAACTTCAATAATCTTTGCTTAATTTCACTGCAAGCCAATAACGTAGCATTTCCATTCATATCGGTGCCGGTACTTGCTGCCGTTGGCGATATGTTTGCAGTGCGGGTTGTATTCGTGGTTTGAGTTATGATACGCGATGTAGAAATTCCCAAAGCTCTGGCTGCAATTTTCCTGATTTTTTCATTCACTCCCTGACCCATTTCTACTGCACCTGTGCTAATACCTACACTGCCATCGTTGTAAATATGCACTAACGCAGATGCCTGATTCAGAAATGTACTTGTAAACGAAATTCCAAAGCAAACCGGCATAACCGAAATAGCTTTTTTTAAATTGGTATTCTGGTTGTTGAAAACTTCTGTTTCCTGCAATTTCTTTTCAACATTGAATTCTTTGAATGCGCTTTCAAAGCAAATTCGGGCATTATCTGTCTGCATTTTCATACCATAAGGGAAATGCTGACCTGCTATTATCAAATTTTTTTGTTGAATAATATGCGCCGGAATATTTAGCCGAAGGGCAGCTTCGTAAATGGCGCTTTCAATTACAAACATTGCCTGTGGACCACCAAAACCTCTGAAAGCAGTGTTTGGAGGTAAATTTGTACGACATGAAACCGCCTTTGCTATTACATTAGGTATGAAATAACTGTTCGTTGCATGAAAAAGTGTTCGTTCGAGTATCGCTGTTGATAAATCGGCACACGCACCAGCATTTTGGTAGTACATCACCTCGAAAAACTGAATTTTCATGTCTTCTGACAGTCCAATCTTGAAATCGGATGAATAAGGATGCCGTTTACCTGTAATTCGCATGTCGGTTTTGCGCGGAAGAACAATTTTTACTGCACGTCCGGTTAAAAATGTGCCCAAAGCAGCCATGGTAGCCCAAGCATTTGCCTGATCTTCTTTGCCACCGAAACCACCTCCAAGACGGATGACTTCTGATTCTACGGCGTTGAATGATAAACCAAGCACTTCTGCAACAGTTTGCTGAACAGCCGAAGGCGATTGCGATGAAGAAATTACTTTAATTTTTCCGTTTTCAACAGGCAAAGCAAGTGCGGTTTGTGTTTCGAGATATAAATGCTCCTGTGCGCCCGATTCTACAATTCCTTCGAAAATATATTTACTCTCTGAATGTGCTTTTTCAATATCACCAATGTTGAAAACTCTTTCCGTTCCGATAATTTCATTGTTTCGGTATGCTTCGCGTGCGTTGGTTATTACAGGCAATTCATCATAACAGACTTTGATTTTAGAAACTGCCTTACGGGCAAATCGCTCACTTTCAGCAAGTACAACTGCTATTGGTTGACCTTTGTAAGTAAATTCATTTTCAACAAGTAACGGCTCATCATGAATTATATGTCCTATTTGGTTTTGCCCGGGAATAGCTTTCCATGTAATCACACGTACAACACCTTCGCTTTTTTCTGCGTCAGAAGTATCTATTTCCGTAATTTTCCCGTGCGAATAAGGTGAAGAATAGATAGCGGCATAAAGTGTTCGTAAAGGAATATTGATATCGCCTGTAAATGTCGATAAGCCCCTAACATGTAATATTGTGTCCTTATTTCTCATTTTTAAATGTATTAAGAAGTAAAGAATCTGTCAAAATGAGCCTTTATTAATTGCTTTAATAACAATGTTTTATATGCCGAAGATCCGCGAACATCCGAAATAGGAGTTATTTCCGAAATTGCAATTTCAATAGATTTATCAATATTTTCAGCATTAATTTCTTTCCCTGTTAGAAAGCTGCTTGCTTTTTTCAGCATCAAGGGTATAGGTGCAACACCGCCTGCCGAAAGTGTAATATCAGTAATTATTTTATGATCAACTTTTATGCTTATCGCGCTGTTCACACTTGCAATGTCGAGATGTTTGCGTTTCGAAACTTTTTCGAAATTAATAAAACATTTTTCGTTGGTTAATGGAATTTTTATATCGCTCAGCCATTCATCTTTTTGTAATTCTGTTTGTTTGTATCCTTTGAAAAATTCAGTGAGATAAATTTCTCTTTTAACGCTTTTACTCTCTATTACCAACAAAGCATTTAAAGCTATTAACAAAATACTTAAATCTCCTATTGGTGAAGCATTTACAATATTTCCTCCAACAGTAGCACGATTGCGAATAGACGTACACGAAATTAGTTTCATATACTTCGCAAAGTCAGGAATGAGTTTGTTTATGATTTCGTTCTCAGCCAAATTCGTTACACTTACAGCGGCTCCAACTATACAATAATCATCTTTTACAATGATTTTTTGATACTGATTTTTTAAATCGATGGCATTAATATCGTTTTCTTCAAGGGCAAAGCCTCTTTGTACATACAAATCGGTGCCACCGGCGACAAGATTTACATTTGCTGAACTTTCATCCTGATTTAAAGAGTAGGGGAGTTGCGCTAACTTTTCGGGGATTTGCAAAAAATAATCCGGCAAGATATTCTCATCAACCAGATATTTGATTCGTTCGTTTGAATAATAACTTTCGAATATTTCAGGATTCATTCCTTCAATAAGTTTGCTTATAGCTCTCTCAATTGATTTATAGCCTGTACAACGGCATATATTCCCGGATAGAAAAGCAATGGCATCATTCAAATTTAAAGTTTTTGAATGGAGCAAATAACCGGTTAAAGAAACTATAAAGCCGGGCGTACAAAAACCGCACTGCGTAGCGCCTTCTTCAACAAAATAATACTGAATAGGAGTTAAATAATCATGATTCAGACCTTCGATAGTAACAACATGAGCATTAGCTATTTCAATAATTGGCAGAAGGCATGAATTAACAATCCTGTATTTTATTCCATGTTCATCAGTTTTACCCAAAAGTATCATACATGAACCGCAATCGCCTTCGCGACAACCCTCTTTTGTCCCTTTCAATTGCAGGTATTCCCGAATAACATCAAGTGTTATCGCACCCGAAGGAAAATTAAGTGTAATAACTTCATTATTTACTATTGTATTGATAATCATTTATTTCCTATTTTTGTGAATTTTAAAAATAAACAAAATAAGATATTATTCCACCATTATTTTTGATAAACTCGATTGAATATGGAAATTTTATACAAGGAACTGATATATAAGCCGGCAGGATATGCAAAAAATCCAACAAAAGCTGAAATATGAACGTACCAAACTGAAAGAGGTATAGTTGTTCCACTTTTATAGCAAAGTGGAAAACCGGATGCATAATTAAGTAGTGGAAACAGCAAAGCGGTTGCAGTTGCAAGCAATGCTCCTGTTGTAAATTGGTTAATTCCTTTGGGTTTGTTGTTTTTTAAAATAAAAAGGTGATAAATAAGAAAAAGTACGACCGACAGTAACATGGATAGTAAAGGACTGATAAAAAAAGGATCGGAAAGCGTTTTTCCTATAACTAATGTACCGGAAATTTTAAATAATACGCTGATAAACAAAATTATGAATAATGAGCTGATGCGTTTATTTATAAAATATGCGGCTGAAAGAAAAATGAAGCTAAACCCGATTAATACAGATCCTGTGATATTGCCGGGATACAGATTTTTAAGAAAAGTGCCCGTGAAGAATTCGGTAATTCCCCATAAGCAAGCAATAATAATGAGAAAAATAAAAACTAATAAGTTTTTAAAATTTTCTGATTTCATACAGATTAGAATTTAAGGGTTTTATTTCTAAATTTTACTTAAAACAAATCTGTTAAGTGAAATGTTTAACGGTTTATTCCGGTTTTTGAAAACAATATACAAAATAAACGAAATCGCAACTATTGATTTTTTTGTAAGTAGGTGAGCCGATATTTCCCGCAAAGTCATGGATATGTTTTTTTAGAAACAATGGTGCATATCTCTCAACAAGCTCTACTCTGCGGGGTGTGTCGAGTTCCAAAGCATTTATAACTTCTTTGTTGATGATTTGCTCTTCTTTTAAAATGAATTTCTTATCAGCAATAAGCTTTTTCATTGCTTCAAATTTATGCTTTGGACGAAAATCAGTAAACAGAAAGTATCCTCAGGGACGTAAAGTTCTATAAACTTCATCCAAAAATACTCCCATTAGCGGGTAACGATGCGATGATTCCACATTAAGTAAAACATCAACACTGTTGTTAGGTAGTTTAAGATGCATCGCGTTTCCCTGATGAAATTCCAATTTTGGAAGTTTAAAGTGATTTGCGGCGAAACTCATTGCTTTCGCATCCAAATCAATTCCAAGTGCTGATGCAGGATTAAAAGTACGCGTAATATATGCAAGTCCACCACCTCTTCCACATCCAACCTCTACAATATCTTTTTGTTCAATTTCTGCTAACTGAGCCATGCGGTGATAAAGCTGAATGGAATATCGATTAATTTCATCTTCACTACTCAAGGGGAGTGTTTCGTTCTCATGGTGATAACCATAATTCATAAAAAGAATTTCATTTTTTTTATCAACTGTACTGATATACCAGTAGAGTGCCTTGTAAATCAATGTTGAAAATGTCATAGGATTATTTAAAACTGTTATTTATTTTTTTAGATGTGCAAAGATACATAAATGTAAAGTAAATTATTACTTTTATTATGATTAATGTTAAATGACTAATTAATCGTATCTATTCAGCCCCCTAACCCCGTTCGGCTGAGCGTTCGACTGAGCTCACGCCGAAGTCTCACGTCGAAGCCTAAAGGGGGAACAGTTTGTGCGAGTATTGGAGCTACTTTATTATATTTGAATATTTTTTTGAGAATTACAATTTTTTACTATGCAATTTCCTGGAAAAATGCCCTATAAATATCATATTTAGTTATATTATAAAAACAAGTATATTTATATAATACAGTATATTATAATGTATTATCTAAATTCATAATTTAAATAAAAACCAAGAAATAAATTAATTTAGACACTTGATTATCGCACTTTTCAGGGAGGACAGATTTTCAATCTGTCAAATAAAGACAGATTGAAAATCTGTCCTCCCGAAAATTTCTAAATTTGGAAATTTATTGGTAATAACCGTTCTATATTATTTCAACTATTTTTTCATTTTCAAAAACAAAACACTCCGGACTATTTTCATAATCCGGAGTGTTCATAAGGTAATTATACTGTATTAATCAGTTAATTAAGAAAATTATTCCTGTGTGGTTGACATTCGTTTGTACCAGTTATAACGCCATTTAGCATTTTCTTCGGCAGCAACAAATAGTTCTTCTGCTTCCTGAGGGAATTGTTTCAGTAGCGAGGTATAACGAATTTCACTTCTAAGGAAGCCCTGGAATAGTTCCCATTGTGGTTCTTTCGAATCGAGTTGCATAGGGTTTTTGCCTTCGGCTTCTAATTGTGGATTGTAACGATATAAGTGCCAGTAGCCCGATTTTACAGCTATTTCCTGTTGTTCGTTGTTCGATTTACCCATACCTGCAACCAAACCGTGGCTGATACAAGGCGAGTAAGCAATCACAATTGAAGGTCCATCGTAAGCTTCAGCTTCGCGAATGGCTTTCAATGCCTGTGCTTGATTAGCACCAAGCGCCACCTGAGCTACGTAAACATATCCGTAAGTAGCGGCAATCATACCAAGGTCTTTTTTGCGTACTTTTTTACCTGAAGCGGCAAATTTAGCTACAGCACCTACAGGAGTAGATTTTGAAGACTGACCACCGGTATTTGAGTAAACTTCGGTATCGAGTACAAGAATGTTGATATTTTTGCCTGAAGCAATTACATGATCCAAACCACCGAAACCAATATCGTAAGCCCAACCATCACCTCCGATTACCCATTGCGACTGTTTAACCAAATATTGACTTAAACCATTGATTTCTTTGCAATAGCTGCATTTTTCTTCAGCAACAAGCGGTTTAATCTTGCGTGAAAGTTCAAGTGTTACATCGCCGTTTTCCTTGTTTTCAATCCATTCGCCAAACAAACCGAGTAACTCTTCAGAGCAGCATTTTTCTTCGATAGCTGCTTTCATTAATCTTTCGATACGGTCGCGCATTTGCTCATTTGCAAAGAGCATACCCAAACCGAATTCAGCGTTATCTTCGAACAAAGAGTTTGCCCAAGCCGGTCCACGACCTTCGTCGTTGGTTGTATAAGGAGTTGAAGGAGCCGATGCTGAATAAATTGAAGAACAACCTGTAGCATTAGCCACCATCTGACGTTCGCCAAAGAGTTGCGAAACTAATTTCACATAAGGAGTTTCACCACAACCTGAACATGCTCCGGAAAACTCGAAGAGGGGAGTTGCAAGCTGTGAATTTTTAACGTTGGCTTTTACATCAACCAAATGTTGTTTTGATTTTACATTTTCAACACAGAAATCCCAGTTGTTTTGTTCTTCGTATTGAGAATCGATGGACACCATTTTTAGTGCTTTTCCGTTTTTGTTACCCGGACAAACCTCAGCACAGTTATCGCAACCCATACAGTCGAGTACATCAACCTGAATGCGGTAAGTCATACCTGCAAACTGTTTTCCATTGGCTTTCAGGCTTGCAAAAGGCGCTTTAGTCTGCTCGTTTTCGTCAAGTACAAACGGACGAATAGCAGCATGAGGACAAACATACGCGCACTGGTTACACTGAATACAGTTATCCATTTCCCAAACAGGCACAGTAGAAGCAACACCGCGTTTCTCGTATTTTGTGGTTCCCTGATTCCAGGTTCCGTCTTCGCGACCTTTGAATGCTGATACCGGTATATCATCGCCTTTTTGTGCATTTACGGGAACAACAATATCTTTAACAAAAGCAGGGAAGTTGTCATTTCCTAATAAATTTTCGTCAGCAATATTTGCCCATTCAGCAGGAATGTCAATCTTTACGTATTCGCCTCCGCGGTCAACGGCTGCATAGTTCATGTCGATGATTTTCTGACCTTTTTTACCGTACGATTTCACAATGGCATATTTCATTTTCTCAACCGCCAGTTCGTAAGGAATTACGTTGGTAATTTTGAAGAATGCCGATTGCAGAATGGTGTTGGTTCGATTTCCAAGTCCGATTTCCTGTGCAATGTTGGTTGCATCAATCGTATAAAGTGTGATATTGTTGGCTGCAAGATATTTTTTTACGTTTACCGGAAGATTTTGTTTCACTTCTTCAGGAGTCCAAACAGTATTCAACAGGAATGTTCCGTTTTTCTTTAAACCTTTGGTTACATCGTACAAACGTAAATAAGCCTGAACGTGACAAGCTACGAAATCGGGAGTTGTTACCAAATAAGTTGAGCGGATAGGAGTATCGCCGAAACGAAGGTGCGAGCAGGTAAAACCACCCGATTTTTTCGAGTCGTAAGCGAAATAAGCCTGACTATATTTATCAGTATTATCACCAATAATTTTGATAGAGTTTTTGTTAGCGCCAACTGTTCCATCTGCACCCAGACCGTAGAATTTAGCTTCATAAGTACCTGCGCCACCCATTGGAATTTCTTCGCCGAGAGGAAGTGAAGTAAAGGTAATATCGTCAACAATACCTACTGTGAAACCGTTTCGAGGTGATGGTAATGCCAGATTCTGATAAACAGAAAGTACCTGAGCTGGTGTAAAGTCTTTCGATGAAAGTCCGTAACGACCACCAACTACCAAAGGTTGATTTTCGGCACCGTACAATACATCTTTTACATCGAGATACAATGGTTCGCCACCGGCTCCCGGTTCTTTGGTACGATCGAGTACACAAATGCGTTTTGCCGATTTAGGAAGTACTGAAAGGAAATGTTTTGCCGAGAACGGACGATAGAGGTGTACTGAAATCAAACCTACTTTTTCGCCTTTGGCAGTAAGATAATCAATTCCTTCGCGGATAGCTTCGGTAGCCGAACCCATAGCCACAACCACACGGTCGGCATCGGGCGCTCCATAATAATCGAACAAGCCATATTTACGACCTGTAATTTCGCTGAGTTTAACCAGATAATCTTCAACAATTCCAGGAACTGCATCGTAAAAAGGATTACATGCTTCACGAGCCTGGAAGTAAATATCAGGGTTTTGAGCAGTTCCGCGTACTACAGGACTTCCGGAATTTAAAGCGCGGTCGCGGTGTGCCTGTAATGCATCCTGATCAACCAATGCCTGAACTGCTTCAGCATCGATTTCTTCAATTTTCTGAATTTCGTGCGAGGTACGGAAACCATCGAAGAAATGTACAAACGGAATGCGCGATTTGATGGCTGCAAGGTGAGCTATAGCAGCTAAATCCATAACTTCCTGTACCGAACCGGTTGCAAACATGGCACATCCTGTCTGACGAACAGCCATCACATCCTGATGGTCGCCGAAAATTGAAAGTGCATGTGAAGCCAAAGCACGGGCAGAAACATGATAAACACCGGGAAGCAATTCGCCGGCAACTTTATACATGTTAGGTATCATCAACAATAAACCCTGCGAAGCAGTGAATGTTGTTGCCAAAGCGCCTGCCTGAAGTGAACCATGCATAGCTGCAGCAGCGCCACCTTCCGATTGCATTTCCTGCACCTGCACAGTTTCGCCAAACATATTTTTGCGTCCATACGCCGCCCACTCGTCAACGTATTCAGCCATAGTTGACGATGGTGTGATGGGGTAAATTGCCGCAATTTCGCTAAACATGTAAGCGATGTGAGCAGCAGCCTGATTACCATCACAAGTTAAAAATTTTTTTGTTTTTGCCATTTCGTTATTTATTTTGTTTTGAGTTTCGAGTTAATTCGTTTCATGTTTCAGAGTTTCAAGTTTCAATTTTATAATATTTCCCCCTTTGTGGGGGTCAGGGGTCAATACAAAAAACCTAATATCCACAAAGGTATAATATTTTTAGTGTTCGATTGTGTTAAATCTGCTACATAATATGTTTTGGGTGTTTGTTTTCGTGGCGGATTATTATCATATCTGAAAATAAATTCATTATCAACCAAAAAATCAGCTTCGTTTTTGCCCTGATTAACTTTATGTCGTGCATGTAAAGCGTTGTAAATAAAAGTTTTATATTCAATATCAGTGTTTAGTTCTTCTTCCTGAATTACGTGCATCAAATTGGTGTTATGCACATAAATTTGCTTTGGCTTTTTCGGAAAATCTTCGCCCGGAGAATACAACAAATTTATTAACCGCGCATCTTTAAGGTATTTTATGTAATTCATTATAGTAGCGCGCGAAGTTTCTATCTCGTTGCTAAGCTGACTTACATTTGGTCCGGCAGGCGCGTTTTGCATCAAAATATATAGTAACTTTCTGATTTTAGGCAGGTATTTCAGTTCAATCTTTTTTATCAGTAAAATATCCACTTCAAGCATCATATTCATGGTTTTCAGCAGATTTTCGGAGAAATTTCTTTTCTCCAGAAAAAACGGATAAAATCCGAATTGCAGATAATCGGCGAAATACTTCTCCGGTTGAATCGCGCTACAAACTGATTGTACTATTTTATCGTGATTGTTGATAATTTCCTGCAATGTATATGCTTCGAAATCGGTTCCTTTTGTGAGATTGAGGTACTCCCTAAATGAAAAACCACGGAGGTTATACGCTGCCACCACATCCTGTATATATTGGTTTTCTTCTACCAACCGCATTACCGACGAACCGGTAAATACTATATGCAGTTCGGGAAACCGATCGTAGCATTGCCGCATTTCCTCCGCCCAGTTTTCATATTTGAAAATTTGGTCGAGTAGGAGGGTTTTACCGCCGTTTTGGCAAAATTCAGAAGCAAAATCAACTAACGACTGCCTTGTAAAATGAAAATTATTGAAGTTTACATACAGACAACTGCGGTCGTGTCCGAATTTTTCGCGTGCGTACTGCAACAGAAATGTGGTTTTACCTACACCACGACTGCCCTTGATACCAATAAGGCGATGCGACCAGTCAATTTCATCCATTAACAAGCGCCTCACGGGCGATTGCAGATGATCAATCAGGTAATTATGTGTATTGTAGAACGCCTTCATATACGCAGCCTTAATTTCGCTGCAAAAATAAGCAAAATAATTCAATTTTGCAATGTAGAGATGGCAAAATCAGGGTGTAGGTATGTTAAATTTTTTGGAGTGTGCGTTTTAACTTCAATGAATGGATTTAATATTTCCGAAGCAGGACATCGGAATTCAAATCTGGAAGTTGAAATTCCGTTTCCCTCTTTTCAGATTATGAAATTTGTAAACCTGAAAATTTCTATCTGATAATATTTTTTCCTGAAAAAACAATTCTGCTACTGTTACTTAATTCATACAATATAATTTGTTCTTGCTGATTTGAAGGATCTTTAATATTTGCAGTTCCGGAATAATTTTCTAAGTTGAGTATTTTACTCATCAACTTTTTGCCCTGTACATCGAATAAATTAATAGTATAATTACCGGGAGTCAAACCCTTATAATTCAGTATAATATTATCATTATGTATTGATAAATGCAGTTCGGTTGGTGTATTTTTGGTAATAACCGGATTATCGTTGGTAATAAAAGTTTTTGTATCAAAAACCACCTCCTGCCATGCACCACCATTCTCAAAGTACCAGTCCGTCACACCCAGCTCATAGGTTTTCTCAGCAGCATCCCGAAAATCAATACCACCCTGAACTACAGCATGACCATTTATTCTGATACGGGCAACCATTTTGTATGATTCATAATTAAAGGTATTTGGCAATTCGTTCCACTTACTCCAAAAATGCCAAACCTTTTTGCTTACATCCGAAGGATAAAAAGTTAAAATGCCATCTTTAACTGTTCCGGGCATTGGCATATGTTGATCAAACCCTGCCGGAAAAAAAGGATAACGAAGGTAAAGACCACCATCATTAGTTGCATCATAATTATTGTACTCGTGTGATGCTAACAAAACTGAATCTAACCCCCTGCGCCCATAGACCCGGATATAATCTACTTCTATCTTCGAATCACCGATGATATTATAATCGGTTAAAGCCTGCAACCAACCTGTTATTCGAACATGGTTTGCCAGAGGTAAGTGAGTATTAAGATAAGAATAATGGTGATGCACTTCAGCAGGAATACGATCATCGACAAACACATATTTATTGTTCGTCATTTTGTAGGGTTCAATTGTTTGGTCATCGTTGATTTTTACTGCTATATTCAACCCTGTGTTATATCCGTTTTCTGCAGTATAGGCATTGTTAATTAACTGGTTGTTAATGTAAATCAAACCGAATTTTAAACCATGCGCATCGAAGCGATTGGGAATCATTTCATTTTGATATACATTGCCGGATCCAACCCACCAGTTCATGATGTTATAATCCGGCAAATCGTAACTTATATTGAAAAGCATGTACTGATTAATATCCGGTACAGTAAATGAAAATTCATTGGTACCGGACTTACCCATTATAAAATCCTGCATGTACGAACCCCAAAGATGAAGCACAACATTGGTAGGGTTGAATGGGAAAACGATGCGAACCTGTAGGGTTTGTTTGGTTGAAAAAGAAAACATGGCATAAAGCCAGAAAAAGAGGGTTAAAAGAGTAGTTTTCATGGTAATGGGATTTTTTTTATGTGGGAAGTAAAGATAAGTGAATTAGATATGAAAATAATTATAAACTGACAGATATTTTTCAAAATTATTGAATCTACACCGCGTTTTGCAACTTTTTTAATCGCATGTTTTTAATTATCAATTCACTTTTTGTGAATTTTCAAATGACATAAAAATCCATATTTATATTGATATACATTTTGTTAAATAATTATTATTTTTGAACATAAAATACAATTTTGTAAAATATACTGTCATTCATTTTTTAAAGCCATGAAAACAAAACTATTATCAACAATCATTATTTTTACTGCTGTGTTTTTTTCATTAAATGCTCAGACTGCAAATTCCAAAACAACATCAACCCGTACTTCAACCCAAACAAAGAACAATGTAAGTCAAACAGCTGCACTTGTTAAAAATGTTACGGTTAAAACACCCGGAACATTTGCTACCCTGCTAACTACAACTGATAAACTTAAAGTTAATCACCTGAAAATTAACGGAAGTATCGATGTTCGTGATATTGAAGTGATGAATAAAAAAATGCCTGCTTTGAAAACACTCGATTTAAGCGCGACCAGTATAGCTGGCTATGAACAATCTCCCGAAAATAGACTTCCTGATTATAGTTTTGTTTCTAAAGAAAGTCTGACAAAAATTATTATGCCTGATAATCTGACCTCAATTGGTAAATCGGCACTGGCATATACAAAAAATCTGAATGAAATTATTTTACCTGAAACATTGACATTTATCGATGAAGGTGCTTTCAGTTTCAGCGGTCTGAATAGTGTGAATATCCCTGATGCATTATCGACATCTGTTTTGTCAAAATTTTCCTGGTGTCAGAATTTGACTAAAATAACAGTATCTGCTGATAGTAAAAATTTTATTATTGATAATGATATATTGTACAGTAAAAACAAGGATACTCTGTATATGTGTCCGCGAACAAAGAGAATTGCCTTTACTGAATTAGGAATAGACAAAATGCAAAACCTGAAAGCGATTTATCATCATGCCTTTAATAATTGCAAAGGATTAACCGGTACAGTAGCTTTTCCAGCTCAGTTAGAATTTATTGGCGATTATGCTTTTTCACAATGCGATGGATTAACCGGTACACTAACCCTTCCGGTCAATCTGAAAAAAACCGGTAAAGAAGCATTCAATGGTTGCAGAGGTTTCACAGGTGAACTAAAAATTCCTGTCGGAATTACTGAAATTGAAAAAGGAGCTTTTGCGCTTTGTTCAGGTTTTACAGGTGTGCTTCAGATACCCAAAGGGGTTACCAAAATCGGTTTTCAATCTTTTGTATGGTGTACCGGATTAAGCGGATTGATTTTGCCCGATGGTTTGACTGAAATTGACAACCTGGCATTCAGTGAATGTACAGGTTTAACAGGTAAGCTCGATATTCCCGGAAGTGTTAAACGAATAGGAAAGGAAGCATTCAAGTTTTGCAGAAAACTTACACGCATCAATATCCCTGTGAAGAAAAGTGTAAACGATCCCAATCTCAATGGTTGTTATATCGATACCGATGCATTTATGGGATGTGAATACAGTGTTTATGTTGGGAACAGACAAAATTATTAGTT
>CAYONE010000048.1:22362-32589 GCA_964405245.1 uncultured Paludibacter sp. | reverse complement strand
TAGAACGAAAAATATGATTGAATATTATGCAAACTAATTATGAACACTTACTTATTTTATAGATTAACATTATGAAAACTAAACTTTTTCTTTTCCTGTTTTCGGGAATTTTATTTTTTTTCACTTCCTGTGACATTCCCGGCTTGTCAAATCCCACTGATTCTGCTCAAATTTTCAAATGTAAAATCGGCACAACACAATTTGATGCCACATTTATTACTACCGAAGGTAATTATAGTTACGAAAACGGTAAGTCCACACCTTACAGTAAAGGTTTGATAGCCACTAACGGCACTTCTGCCACCACCGGCGATATTATTATTACACTCAGTTTTGGTTGTAACGACAGCTCCAAACTTGCTGAAGGGAATCATGTATATGTGGAAGAACTGACTAAAAAGGCCGACAACCGTAATAAAGCCACTTTTAAAGTGAAAATTAACGGTTACGATTACACCCCTTTAGTTGGAAGCGGAACAATTAACGTGGAAAAATTTTACTATTCCAAAGAAAATTACATGGGCGCCAAAGGTACATTTAACAATATAAAAGTAAAAGGCTACAACGGCACAGCAGAAGAAACGCTTACTCTTACCAATGGTGAGTTCGATTATTATTTTATGCTGATAAATAAATGATTTAAATGAAATTTAAGTTAATATTCAAAATTAAAAAAAACAGAAATATGAATGCAACATTTATTAAACACGCAATCGTTGTGATTTTTTTGTCGTTATGTATGTATGCTCATGCAGGTAGTAACAAAATTTATGAAGTAAAAATTACAGCAAATCCAATTATTACTTCAGGAGGTAATAGTGAAACCGTAGTTTATGCCGGAACGAAAAATTTTAATCTTGTGAATCTTGTGAATGGCAAAATGATAATGGATAAAACCTACAAAGATGCCGGTTCTACTGTAGCAAAAGCAACAGATGTAAGCTTTTCAGACAATAAATTGCTCGTATGTGACGCGAAAATTGTTACATGCATTGATTTGGAAACAGGAAAAAAAATTTGGGAAAACAATGCATTTGCTGAACTTGATGCGAACAACCAGGGCGCATTGGCTATTTGTGATAATTACGTGTTTGTATCCGACAAAAAACAAAAAGATAATTTTACTGTAACCTGTTTAAATCTGAGCGATGGAAAAAAAATGTGGACAGTAGAAAATCTTAAAAACAAAGTATTGCCCGAGAATATCAATGCGATTTCAGGAAATAATTTCGCATCATTAATTTCAAAAGGAAAAACAAACCAGCTTAATTTAGTAAACCTCCAAAACGGTACAATTACCCACTCAGCTGAATTGGAAGGCGATGCAGTTTATGCACTGTCTGATGAGGAAACCGGAAATGTATTTATTCATCATCGCATTTCTGAATCGGTTTCGTATGTTACGGCTGTATGTTTAAAACATGGCAATTTTTTATGGAAAACCAAAGCAGCCAATAAATCGCCCAACACTCCGCAAACTATGAATACAAGCGTGATAAATTACTATGCAAGTATGGATACATTCGATGATAAAGTGTTGCTGAAAACCGAAGGAGTTGAAGTTTTCGATATTAAAACAGGAAAATCACTCTATAATATTCCTTTTGTTCCATACTATAAATGGGGCGTGGGACATTATGTAAACGGAATTTTCGACCCTATTGTTACTTCGACCGGTATTTTACTTGCCGACAGAACATCCGGCGATTTGTACATAAAAATGTATGATAAAAATACTGGTAAACTTCTATGGTCGTCTGAAAAGCTTAAAGGTAAGGAATGTGCCCCAAATGCGATTGTTACCGGAAACAGTGTTGCCATTCAATTTGGTGGGTTAAATTATTTTGAAGTGGTAAATAACGGTGCTATCGGGAAACTGCTCGATCCGTTTAATGTTACTTCGTTTGATATGCAAACCGGTAAAATGAACTGGACACTGAACAGCAAGAAAAACTTCTATTACATTGCCGAATGCAATGAAAATATCATGATTGTAGGAAAAGGAGATTTTCAGACCGTTGATCCGCAATCCGGTAAAATTCTTAAAACCGACGATAATCCTTTCGGAGAAGACTATTTTATGACCACTTTCACACTTAATTCCACCCATAAAGTTCAAAAAGATGTTTCTTTTGATTTTTCATCGCGAACACTTTTCAAATCCGACGGGAATAAGTTGCAGAAGTTTACATTATAGAAACTTAAAAATAACATAACGTACAGTAAAATAGTATATTATGTTAATTGTTATCCCTTTTTTGAAATTTCCAATTAATTTAATAATCAGTAAATATCTATGAAAACAATTTTAAAATTTTCTTTACTCTTATTTTCTTTGTTTTATTTTACTCTTCAAATACAGGCCTTAGAATATTTCATTAGTTTTTCAGGCACCGGACAAAGTTCAACTGTTGAATCGGTTATTGCGCGAAATATTTCGAAAGGAACTCAGGTTACAGTTCCTGCAGGATATCAATTGCGTTTATTTGATGTTTGGACAGAGGTTAAACCTTTGTTGTTTGAAGCTGAAAATGTAAAACTTTTACCGAACCCAATAGTAGATAAGGCAACTTTATCGGTTTTTGCATCAAAATCAAACGACGGAACAATTAAAATTTATACTATCGATGGCAGATTAATGAAAGCTGAAAGGGTAATTTATCATGAAGGAATTAATTCTTTTGAAATTTCTTTACCTGCGGGCGTTTATATTATTAGAAATGAAGGGAATGATTTTAAAGGAGAAATAAAAGCCTTAAGTTTTTCATTGTACTATAAAGCACCATCAATCAAAATGTCAGGTCAAAATGAAGTTGCCACAATGCAAAAAACTAATACCAATAATATTGTAAGTCTGCATTACACTCAGGGCGACCAAATTTTATATAAAGGAATTTCAGGAAACTATAGCACTATTGTAACGGATATACCCACCGAAAGTAAAACAGTAAATTTTGATTTTATTGAATGTAGCGATGGTGATGGAAATAACTACACGGTAGTAAAAATTGGTTCGCAGGTGTGGATGGCGGAGAATTTGAGAACAACAAAATATTCAAATGGTGATAATATAGCTACTACATTACCATCTAACTTAAATATAGGAAGCGAAACAGAGCCTAAATATCAGTGGGCATATAACGGCGATGAAAATAATGTTGCAAAATTTGGTCGACTTTTTACATGGTATGCATCCACAGATCCGCGGAATATCGCTCCTGTCGGATGGCACTTGTCAACAAATGATGATTGGAATACGCTAAAAAATTATCTTGCTTCAATTGGCTCTGATAATGCCAAATCACTTTCAGCCGATTCTGACTGGAAGTATCATGCAAGCATAGGTACAATTGGTCATGAATTGTCAGGAAATAATTCCAGTGGTTTTAGCGCTTTACCTGCGGGTTTCAGAGATGTAAGTGGTGCTTATGAAGAAATGACAGAATCAGAATTATGGTGGACGACATTTAATGTAAATAACACCAATGCACGCAGTCAATATCTTAATTTCGCAAGTAGTAATAGTCTTGGATTGGCTGCATTGGATCTTCCTAAAGCTTATGGTTTTTCGGTTCGATGTGTAAAAAATAATCTTCCTACCGTATCAACAGCTACAATTACAAGTGTTGAAGCTACATCAGCTATAGGAGGAGGTGAAGTGCTCAATGATGGAGGAAGTACAGTAATTCAGAGAGGTGTATGCTGGAATACAAATCATAATCCTACAATAGCAGACAGTAAGACAATTAATGGTACAGGCATAGGCGCTTTTTCGAGTAATTTAGTTGGATTATCTCCCGGACAAGCATATTATGTTCGAGCATTTGCTACAAACGCTGAAGGAACTGCATATGGAGAAGAAAAAAGTTTTTCGACTATGGCTGATGATGGAAAAGTAATAGATATTGACGGTAATATTTATACCACCGTTACAATTGGTAACCAGGTATGGATGGTTGAAAACCTTCGAACAACAAAATATCGAAATGGCGATCCTATTCCACTGGTTTCAGATAATGCTGCATGGATAGCACTTTCAACAGGTGCATGGTGTGATTATGATAATATTACGGCAAACGGAACAGTATACGGACATCTTTATAATCATTACGCAATGCGTGATTCAAGAAACATTGCTCCGCAGGGATGGCATGTGGCAACAAAACTTGAGTGGGAAACTTTACAGGCTTATCTTATTAACAATGGTTATAACTACGATGGTACAAAAACTGATAATAAAACCGGAAAAGCTTTTGCATCTTCTACATTATGGACAACTTTTAGTACAATTGGAACTGTTGGTAATAACATTTCTACAAATAATACATCTGGTTTAAATGTACTTCCTTCAGGTTATCGCGATGCAAACAATGGTAGTTTTGCTACGGTAAATTCAAGGGCATATTTATGGTTAAGCGATTCGGCAGATGCATTGGCCGGTTGGTGTTTTTATTTAAGAAATACTTTACAGGGATGTTATAATAATACCGGACATGCAAGAGGTGGTTTTGCTGTAAGATGTGTAAAAGATTAAAGATTAAAAATTTTAAAAAAAATTCTATGAATGCGAATATGAATAATAAATTTTCATTAAAGAGATTTTTCTCATTGTCAATAACTTGTTTAGTTTTTTCATCCGTATTTTCACAACAAAAGGCCACAACACAATCCACAGCAAACAAGCCTGCTGATAATTCAGTTTATTGGTCAAAATTGTATGAGGCTGAAGAATATAATAACACTTATTGCCTCAAAAATGCGCATGGAAAAATTGTAAAAAAAGCTTTCGAAGGCGAAATTGGTAAATTTGCAGATGGGTTGGCTTGTGTTAATGTGAATCCTGAAATGACGAATGATGTTTCTGATTTTGATAATGAAATTTCAGACGCAGAATTGGATGATATGATGTTAGGTACCTGTTTTGGAAATTATGGATTTGTAAATAAAAGCTACAAAATTGTTGTTCCTCTTAAGTATGATCAGGCTTTTGAGTTTTCGGAAGGTTTGGCTTCTGTAGCAAAATGTAACGAAGCTAAAGACAGAAAACTCTGGGGCTATATAGATAAAACTGGAAGGGTTGCTATTCCACTACGTTTTTCAAGTGCTTATTCTTTTTCCGATGGAATAGCATGGGTTGAGGATGCAAACACAAAACTTTGGTTTTTTATCGACAAAACAGGAAAGGCGCTTTCAAATCCAATTTACGAACACCCTGGTTTTGAAGGAAAATTTGTAAATGGTTGGTCGCCGGCAGGAATTAAAGAAAAAAATGTGCGTTTTCCTCTTACAAAATATGGTTTTATCGACAATAAAGGAAAAACCGTCATTCCATTTATTTACGCCGAATGTAAAAATTTTTCTGAAGGATTGGCAGCTGTGAAACTTACAACTTTCGGTAAAAACGATTGGATTTTTATAAATACTTTGAATCAGAAAGTTGCTGAGGGTTTTGAGTATGCCGAAAGTTTCAGAGATTCGTGTGCAATAGTGAAAAAGAATGGTAAGTACGGAATGATTAATCACGAAGGGAAATTGATTGCCGAATTAAAGTATGACAGGATTGATAAATTTTCAGAAAATTCTGCAATAGTAAACTTGAAAATTGATGGTAAAGATAAATACGGAATCATAAACAATAAAGGTGTGGAAATAGTTCCTTGTATTTATGACAACCTTTGGAATGATATTTATGAAAATAATGATAAAAATGTAATTATAGCTACGAAAGATAAAAAATCGGGAGTGTTAAACCATAAAGGCGAAATAGTTGTACCTTTTGTATATGATAATATAAATTTCTTTTCATGCAGTATGGCTCCTGTTCAGCAAAACGGAAAGTGGGGGTATATAAATACTTCAGGAAAATTGGTTATACCTTGTGTATATGATTATGCTGATGGTTTTGTTGAATACAAGCAATGGGCAAAAGTTGAGAAAGACAATCAGATTTTGTATATAAACAAGGCAGGGCAGGTAATGAGGAGAATAACGTATTGAACAAATTCGTTTTCGAACGATTCATTTAATTTTAAACATTTAAAAAACATTATGTTTTTATGGTTTGTTTAATTACAAATATTCTTTCCAATTTACTTTCAGTGCGAAAGAATTTTGATTTGTTTTCAGCTACAATTATTAATTTCAAAAATATAATGCCATGAAAAAATCCCTACTTCTTCTTGTATGTATAATGCTGTTTCTGAACTTACAAGCTCAGTATGTAAGCAATGCTCCAGCATTAGAAAATTCTCCAAACGCTGTAACTTACCAGAAATGGACAACTGCCGAAGGTTTAATTGCCAATAAAATCAACGATTTGCAGTTCGATGCCAACGGATTACTTTGGATTGCTACCAATTCGGGCATTTCTTCATTCGATGGCACTACTTTTACAAATTACACCACTGCCAATGGTTTAGCGTCAAATACAGTTACCAGTCTTTATAAAGATCATTTGAACCGCATTTGGGCAGAAGGCGCTAATACATTTAGTGTTTACAATGGTTCATGGCAAGCTCATCCAATTAATAGTCAATTGGTTGGTTTGGGCGATAATATGAATGGAGGTATTTTTCAGGATAACAGTAATAATTTTTATTTCATTTCACACAATCCGGGAAGTGTTTATAAGTTTGATGAAACTCATTATGAATTGCATATTCCAAGAGCAAATTATAGTACATACAGTGCCAGGTTTGATATCAATAATAATTTATGGATACTTGCATATGATACTATATCAAAATACAACGGGACCACAAGAGTTAGCCGTCAATATTTGAATAGTTTTTCCTGTGGAGGTTATAATAAAATTGTCACCGACAAAAACAATCATCTTTGGGTACTTCATTGTAACGGGTTATATAAAAGTACCGATTATTCAACATTTTTTCAGTTGGGCGATACGTGGAATTACTATCATGATGCAGGTTTTGACAGCCAGAACAATGCTGTTTTTGGAAGATATGGTAAAGTAGGAGGAATAAAAACATATAACGGTTCTGTTTTTCGAGAAATTAAAGCTCCTGAAGGCTTTATTAATGGAGCAGTTTATGCAATTGAAATCAACTCAATAGATAAAATATGGGCAGGAAGTGACGATGGCTTATACCTTATCAATGAAGTTATTACATCTAACTTAACTCCTTATGATAATCAATCGTTAATTGAGCCTAATCCTGTAAAAAATTCGTTCAAAATAAAAAATTCAGAAGATGTGGTTATGATAAATATTTTTGATTTAAGTGGCAAAGAGTTAATGAAATTTCTGCAACCGCGTCAGTTTAATTTAATTGATGTAAATTCATTGCAAAGCGGAATATATTTTGTCCGAATAACAAAAAAATCCGGTTTAAGCAATGTGGAAAAATTCATTAAGAATTAGTTTTTTGCTAATCTGGTATTGAAAAGGTTCAGATAGTTGAAAGTTTTTCTGAAAAAGAGGGGATATCGCACTTACAATGCGATTCCTCTTTTTTGTTATATATGTTTCTGCATTCATTTTCTCCCTCATTGAATGCTTATTTAACTGCATGTATGACTGTTTTTTGTATTTTTGGAAATATTTTTTTACCAATAATCTTTTTACTAATGAACCGGACAATCCTCCAGAGTTTTTTTGCTTTATCATTATTTTTGCTGAGCTTTTTTCCTTTGTCAGCTCAAATATCAAATTCTGTGCGTTATTATATCCTGCAAATGCACACACTTTCAGGAAAAGTAATTGGTAACACGCAGTACAATGAAGCGGTTTTAAATATTCCATCAGCAAGTAATGCGCAATTATTCCAATTTATTCCTGTGTCCGGAAAAACCAACACTTACAATATTCAAAATAAAGAAGGAAATTACCTGATAAACAGTATTGACTTGTTGCAACTTACTGAATATTCTGAAACTTCCGAGGGATTGTATGGTGAGTGGAAAGTTGAAGGAACAGGATTGAATTCTCTCCGTTTTAAAAGTGGTTCAAGCGGATATCTGGCTACTGAAAGTCTTAATACAGGTTCATTATTATTGTGTAATAAAACAGCATCGGATGCCAATGGTTTGTTTAAACTTGTTCCCGAATCGGAAATGTTAGTGAATGGTTTAATCGATCCCGGATTTGAAAATGCAGTAATTGAAGGTACGCCTCTTGGCATTTGGTTAAATAACAATAACCGGATTCTTGGAAACAATGATGCTGCAACGCTGAATTATCGTTCGCGGGTTGTGAACAATGGTTATCAATCGGCAGGAAATAACGCTTTTATTCTGCGTTTTTATGGCGATGAAAATTCATATACACGTATTAGTCATCAGCTGAATAATTTAACTCCCGGAGCTACATACATATTTACATACAAATACAAACAAAGCAATGTAAATACTGCCACTGCAACTTCGAGTTCGTTTATTTCGCTTACCGCAAACGATGAGATTAATTCACGTTTTGGCAATGTATTTACTACAACTCCACCCTCAACTACTGCTGCAACCCAATCTCCACAAGAGGCTTCCATTACTTTTGTTGCGCCTGCTGAGAGTTGCTGGGTTGTTTTTGTGAAAAATCCTGTTACTACCACCAACTTTTTACAATATATTGATGATATGAAACTGACAAAAAATGCCGAAGCTTTATGTCAGATTTATACTGCTTCTACAGGTGTTTCATTTAGCGATGCTGTACGGACAGCAACAATTAACGTGTCTGGTTTCTTACTAACCGACAGCATTAGGATTGTCACGCCCGAAGGAATTTCAGTTACTCCTTCAGTTTTAGCCCCAAATGCCTCCGATCAGTTAATTAATTTTGAATTTAAAGGCTTTAACTCGGTTAATGGTAATATTACGCTAACAAGTGGAAGTGTTATTAAGAATATTCCTGTTACAGCTGCTTTTTCTACAAATATAATTACAGTTCTAAATAGTAACAGATATTTTATTCAACAACGTGCCGGTGGAAAAGTGATTGGTGCAAAACCTGAATCTCAGAATGCCGTATTACGTCATGCCGATTTAAATGATGCAACGCAGGTTTTCAGATTTATTCCTATGGCAGGATTGAAAAGTACGTATGCTATTTTAAACGATGCCGGAAAATATCTTTCATTTATTGAAAATAAGTTGAATTTTGCTGATGCAATTACAAATAATTCGATGTGGGTTTTACAAGGGGTTTCCGATACTCTTGTTTACATCACACAGGCTTTTCATTCGGGTAAAGTAATTGGCTCAGATTCTATCATTGCCGAACGTACACTTTATTCCGATCGCGCAACTTCTGCATTAAATTCAGCATTTTGTATGCACAAAGTAACCGATGTGGCGGGTTCATATTTTTTCGATGCAGGTTTTGAAAATAGTCCGACCGATGCAGGTCCGCTTGGCACCTGGATTCATTCGAATGGCTTAGTTCAGCTGGGGCAATATGGGTATTCGCGTGTGCAAACATCGCCTTGGGCTTCTTCCGGTAAGCGTTGTATGTATCTTCGCTTTTTGGGTGATGCCACATCGTACAATTCAATAAGTCATAAACTTCAAAACTTAAATCCGGGCGCAACATATCGCCTTGACTTAAAATATAAGTGTCAAAGTACAAGCACTACATCACTTGTAAATATATACGCTACAACCACCCCAAATGCAGTCCGTTCTTCTGCAATTGGAGGAATTTACACTACAACGCAGGTAGCAGCAAGCAATCTTGCAACACAAAATCCGCAAAGTACTTCACTTTCGTTTGTAGCTCCTTCGGCCGAAGTTTATATTGTTTATTCAAAAAATACTACGTCAACTAATTACAATTTCTTTATTGACGATTTAGTTTTGACTGAAACAATACCATCGGCAGTAAAATTTGTTGAAAATGATAGAGATTTGAAAGTATATCAATCAGAAAAAAATATTATTGTTGAAACTTATCATAAAGAATTAAGGGATTCAAAAGTTGAATTGCTTGATTTGCACGGAAAAGTATTGTTTACAGGAAATGTTTTTCCAGCATCAGGAATTATTATAATTGAAACAGATAATATTGTATCTTCCGGAATATTTCTTGTCAGATTAATTAGTAAAGAAAGCGTTTCAACAAAGAAAATTTTAATTAAATAGTTATTTTTCCGTACGACCGCTTAAGGCGGTCTGACGGATTAGAATAAAAGGTTATGTTGGTTGTTTCACCAACGCTTCAGACCGTAAATCGGTCAGTTGCTACAGCAAACCCCAAAATCGGTCATACTAAAA
>CAYONE010000048.1:0-22262 GCA_964405245.1 uncultured Paludibacter sp. | reverse complement strand
CAGACCGTAAATCGGTCAGTTGCTACAGCAAACCCCAAAATCGGTCATACTAAAAAGAATTTTTTTAAATCAGGCTACATGTATAAATCTTACATTTTATTATTGTTATTGCTTTGTATTTCAAACATTTACTCTCAAGATCGTACCACACTTGTTGTTACCGGAACGGTTTCCAACGCTGTTTCGTTTACTGATAAGGAAGTAATTATCAATGGTAAGACCGAATTATTTATTTCGGCATCGGTAAATCCGTTGGTGAATTCTGTAATTCATCTGAATTCTGATGATTCCTGGGTTTATTTTAGCAATGTTCGTCCACAAAGTGTTGTTGATAGTTTATTGCAATATGTTTATGTAAACGGCATTCAGGCAAAAAACGATGTGAATGCGCGTGTAGCAATATTTCGACACGGAACTGTAATAATGCCTCATGCTACTTCTTTTAAACCGCTGACAGTATATGATGAGCAAAATTTTGGTGGAAATTCACAAAATTATTCGTTGCACGTTTATAATAACAATTTAGGCGAATTCGATAATTCTATCCGATCGTTTAAACTTAAAAAAGGATACATGGCTACTTTTGCAAACAATGCAGATGGAAGTGGTTATAGTAGAGTATTTATTGCTGCCGATACCGATTTGGAAGTGGCTACTTTATCACAGTATCTTGATCGTACTGTATCATTTATCAGGGTTTTTAACTGGGAATTTGTTTCGAAAAAAGGATGGTGTCAAACAGGTTGGATGTCATCAGCAGGCCCCGAAACAAACACAAACAAAATGAATGGCACCTGGCTTTATACATGGAGCGCCGACCAATCATCGAAAAATAATTATGAATATGTACCTGAAAAATGGCAACGTTACTGGCCTTCGTGGGATGAAATAAACAATAAAGAAAATATTAGCCATGTGATGTCATACAATGAACCTGACCACACAGAACAATCGAATATTACGGTAGCACAGGCTGTGGCGCAATGGCCGGAATTTATGAAATCAGGGTTACGAATCGGAAGTCCGGCGTGTACAGAATTCTCAACATGGCTTTATCCATTTATCGATAGTATAAAAGCGCGTAATTACCGTTGCGATTATGTGGTAATTCATGCTTACTGGGGTGGTTTAAGCGCAAGTCAATGGTACAACAACCTGAAAGCTATTTATCAGCGAACAGGCCGACCACTTTGGATAAAGGAATGGAACAATGGCGCAAGTTGGACTACAGAATGGTGGCCTGATGGTTACAGCGAATCGCTCACAAAGCAGTATAATGAATTAAAAGCGATTTTAAACGTTATGGATACGGCATCGTTTGTTGAGCGTTATTCCATTTACAATTGGGTTGGTTACAAACGCATGTTAATAACCGATGATGGTTGGGTAACTCCTGCCGGCGAATTATATCGCGACAGCAAACCACCTTTAGCCTACAGAAAAGCTTACGAAGTAATTCCGACATATAAATTGCCTTCGACTGTAAAACCTGAAATTTCACTGAGCGCAAATGCAAACAGTACCGGAATTTCTGTTACGTGGGATAAAACCGCGCAGGAATTTGCATATCGGATAGTTGTAGAACGAAAAAGCGATAACGGCGAATGGACTGAAGTACACCGACGAAAAACAGTTACTTCTTTAGCAAGTTATACTGAAACGCCCGATTTTAAAACTGCTTCAAAATTCTCTTACAGAATACGTCTTCTATTCAGTAATGGTACAGAGCAAATTTCAAATGAAAAATCTTTTTTTGTAGTGCCCGGTAACGATATTCAGTATGGAAATCTGTCTTTATCGAATACCGATTGGAATCTCGTGGGATTCAGCGATGCTTACAGTACGGTTCCATGTGTTTTTACAGGCGCTGTTACTAATAACAATTTAACGGCTTTACTCACCACAAAAGTTAAAATTGCAAGCAACCGCATGATGCAATTGCAACTGCAGCCATGGGCTTATCAGAAAATAACCACATTAACAGCAGAGGAAAAACTACCGTATTTTCTGATAAAACCCGGAACTTATGATTTTGGTGGATTAAAGGCAATAGCATTAAAAACTACTGTAAATACTACCTGGAAAACAGTGAGTTTTTCTACTCCGTTCGATACAATTCCGGTTGTGTTGGTTTCTTTGGCAACGTCTAACAATACTATGCCTGTGGTTGTACGCATAAAAAATGTTACACGCACCGGTTTTGATGTGAAATTGCAGAAAGAATCCGGTTTAAACGATGTACCGGTAAGCGAAGTGTTTTCCTATTTGGCTGTTCAACAAGGCGTTGGTAATATTAATGGTTACAAGATTACTATAGGACGTACAGCCGAAAATGCCGTAGGTAATTCGATCACACAATATGCGCGTGTGGTTTACGATGAAAAAATTGATAATCCTGTTTTCCTCTCGCAACTGCAAACCTGCAATGACGATACTGTTACAGCAACGCTTCGTTGTAGGTCAGTGCTAACAACCGAGGCACGTGTGTTTAAACAGCGTGAACTTTCAACCGGAAATACAGCCTCAGCATTTGAAACTGCGGGCTATATTTTAATTAATCCGGATGTTTATAACGCTATGGAATTGATTGAAGATTCAGAAATTAGAATTTATCCGAATCCTGTAAAAGATAGATTGCATTTTACCAAAAATGTATTGCAACAAAATTCAATAGAAATTTATAATTTAAGCGGATTGAAAGTGAAGTCAATATCGTTTATTAATAATGAAGTAAATGTAAATGATTTGATTCCGGGTTATTATTTTGTTAAACTAAAAACCGGCGAAGTTTTGAAATTTGTAAAACAATAAAATTCACATATATGAAAGTAAAATATTTGTTTTTGTTGATAGTAGTATTATTTTCAACAAACAAAGCGGTTTCCCAAAAAGAACCGATGGAGAAGGGAAAATTCACACCAACATGGGAATCATTAGAAAATTATAAAGTTCCCGATTGGTTTAGGAATGCTAAATTCGGAATCTGGGCTCATTGGGGACCGCAATGTGAACCGGAAGAAGGCGATTGGTACGCTCGTTTTATGTATGTGGAAGGAAGTCGTGAGTATAAAGCGCATATTCAAAAATATGGTCATCCTTCTGAATTTGGTTTTAAAGATGTTTGTAATGCATGGAAAGCTGAAAACTGGAATCCTAATGAATTGGCAAAACTTTATAAGAAAGCCGGAGCCCGTTATTTCTTTGCCATGGCAAATCACCATGATAATTTTGATAATTACGACAGTAAATATCAACCATGGAATTCTGTTAATATTGGTCCGAAAAAAGACATAATTGGGCTTTGGGAAAAAGCTGTCCGAAAAAACGGCTTGTATTTTGGTGTAAGTAATCATGCAGCTCATGCATGGCTTTTTTACGAAACTTCACAACTTTCGGATAAGAAAGGCGAAAAAACTGGCATTCCTTACGATGGAAACCTCACAAAAGAAGATGGTAAAGGTAAATGGTGGGAAGGATATGATCCGCAGGAATTATATGCTCAACGGCATACTCCAAGCGAAGGGTATGAAAATCCGGGAAATATTCACAAACAATGGAATTGGGGAAACGGCGCATCGCAGCCATCCGAAGAATACAATATGCGATTTTATAATCGCACCATCGATTTAATTAACAAGTACAAACCTGATTTGATTTATTTCGATGACACTGCGCTTCCGCTTTGGCCTGTAAGTAATGTAGGAGTTGAAATTGCCGCACATTTTTATAATCATAATCTCAAGCGTACGAAAGGAAAATCGGAAGGAGTAATTTTTGGTAAAGTTCTTACCGATAATCAGAAAAAAGCGCTTGTGTGGGATGTTGAGAAAGGTGCACCCGACAAAATTCAGGAACAACCATGGCAAACCTGTACATGTATTGGCGAATGGCATTACCGTCGCGAAGTATATAACAATAATCGTTACAAATCTGCCGATAAGGTTATAAAAATGCTTGTCGATGTGGTGAGTAAAAACGGAAATATGCTATTAAACATACCTGTAAGAGGTGATGGATCTATTGATGATAAAGAATTATTAGTTGTAAATGAGATTGGTGAATGGATGAAGCTGAACAGCGAAGGAATTTATAATTCGCGTCCGTGGGTTGTTTTTGGCGAAGGACCAACCGCAAATACTGCAAATCCGATCAATGCTCAGGGGTTTAATGAGGGAAAATTAAATTATTCAGCTGAGGATATCAGGTTTACTTCCAACAAAAATGTTGTGTATGCATTTGTAATGGGCAAACCAAAATCTGAAAAAATATCTATTCAATCGTTTGCAACAACCAACAATAGGGTGCAAAAACAGATAAATAAAGTTGAATTATTAGGATACGGAAAAGTAAAGTTCGAACAAAACAAATCAGGATTGCTGGTTTGGTTGCCTGCAATGAATAAACCAACAGATTACGTTCTGACCCTGAAAATTTCTCAGAAAAAATAATTTTTTCAAAGTTCATAAGCTAACGACAATTTCAACATTCTGTCAAGCATGTTGAATTGTCGTGCTGTAGAAATAATATAACCCATATCAATTCTGAGAGCGCCTAAAGCATAGCCGCATCCTAAAGCGAAATGGCTTCTGAAACCTTTTGTTGGCGATTCATAAAAATAGCCGGCTCGTAAAAATAATTGATTGTTCGATGAATATTCAACGCCTGCGGAATAAGAAATTTCCTTCAATTCTTCTGAAAATCCTCCGGGAGCATCGGTAAACGAAAGCAAAACTCCTTTAATTGAGGAGGTGTTTTCATAATCATTCTTGCCATTTCGTGAGGGAACAAGCAATTTATTTATATCTGCATTAATAGAAATTTGTTTATTTTCTTCAAAATAAAAACTGTACGAACCGCCCAAACGAAAACTTGCAGGAAGAAATTTTGTAGTTGTATTATTATCGAAAGAAATTTTGGTTCCAAAATTAGAAATATTCATTCCAAGCCCTAAAATGCCGTTATCGATATTTTTACGATAATAAGTTCCAATGTTTGCCGTAATAGCGTTTCCGGCATAAACTTCATTTTCGCCCGTGAAGTTTATTTCATTATACAGATTTGAATTGATGTATCGAAATGCAACTGATGCGGAGAAATTATCAGAGAATTTGTGTGCCAGCGCGCCATCTACATAAAATTCATATAGATTGGCGCTCATATCAATATAATCGTCATCCTGAGCGAAGGTAATTTTCCCTTTCGATAAATACCCTGCCGACATACTAACGGAATTTACATCGTTTAGATGATAAAAT
The DNA here is from genome assembly GCA_964405245.1 of uncultured Paludibacter sp. GTDB lineage: Bacteria > Bacteroidota > Bacteroidia > Bacteroidales > Paludibacteraceae > Paludibacter. Next base: position 17,007 of record CAYONE010000048.1, on the reverse strand, counting down.
CCTGTGAGATAGGCCAATTTGTAATTCCTCATCATTGAACTCAACCACGATGAGTACGACAGTGAAACAGCTTTATCATTTTCAGTAAAAATATATTTTGCAGGATTCCAAAACTGTGAATAAACATCGGGCGAAGTTGCTACGCCTGTATTCCCCAACCCTGCTCCACGTGCATCGGGTGCGATAGTTAATGTAGGAACAGCATACAATACAGGATTAGTAATTTGAGAAAATATGACACTTTGAGGAAAAATGACTAAAAAATAAATAATTAAAATTCTGAGATGAAATGCTTTTTTCATGATTAGTCCGATTGTGAATTTTAAGATTCTGTTTTATTGTAAATTTCTAAACGAATTGTATTAGTTAAAAAATGAATTATAACCATTAATGGTTCTTTATATAACTTTTTGCTTGAATTGCACCTTTTTGACCGTATTTTATATAACTTATTTTTAATTAAAAAATTATTTTTGTAGCTATATTAGTTTTATTTATTGAAAAATTTAAGGCATGAAATCATGAAGAAAATTCTCATATTCATCATTCTTATTGCATTTATCAGCAATGTTTCAAATTATAGTTTTGCTGTTAACAATAGCAAATCCTCAACGGTTTTCGCCCTAAAAAATCCGGACTATAAACTGAGTCCGCATACAGGAATGACACGCGAACATTGGAAAGACGCCACGCTTTATTTATTGCAGGGAGCATTTAGTTTTATTAAAACCCTCGACGATCCGATGAAATTCCCGAAACAGCCGGGCATAAGTTATCCGCGCAATGAAAGTCAGGTTCCCACCGAGAAACTCGAAGGTTTATGCCGCACTTTATTTGTGGCCGCCCCCTTGTTAAAAGATAATCCTGAGCTTCAGGTAAATAATATTAATGTAGCCGATTACTATCGCCATCAAATGGGTTTGCTTATCAATCCTGAAAGTCCTTCGTTTATTAAACAAAGGGCAAAGAATGGCGGACCTCATCAGAATCTTGTGGAATTTGGCGCGCTTGCCATTTCACTTACTGTAATTCCTGAAGTTATTTGGGAACCTTTACGCCAATCGCAAAAAGATTCGTTGGCAGCTGTAATGTTGAGTTATGCCGATGGCCCGACAGTGGATTCAAACTGGAAATTCTTTAATATTTTTGTATTGAGTTTTTTTAAGGAACACGGATATGAAGTCAACGAAAAGTTACTGAAGGAATATCTTGAAAAGTCGCTGACACATTACCGTGGCGATGGTTGGTATAATGATAGTCCGGCTTATGATTATTACAGTATGTGGGCTTTTCAGATGTATGGCGCAGTCTGGTCTCATTATTACGGCAAATTTTTTCCCGATATTGCCGAAAAATATAAAAGTAATTTAGTCGATTTGTATAGCAATTATCCCTACATGTTTGCCCGCGATGGTAAAATGAATATGTATAGCCGTAGTATTTCTTATCGATTTGCTTCGGTAGTGCCATTTCCACTTTTAGGTTGGCTTAATAAACCTGATATGAATTTTGGGTGGCTGCGGCGCATATCTTCGTCAACGTTGCTGCAATTTTTAACACATCCCGACTTTTTGAGTGAAGGCGTTCCAACACTTGGTTTTTATGGTCCTTATGAGCCTGCTGTGCAAATGTACAGTTGCCGCGGTAGCGTTTACTGGAGCGGGAAAGTGTTTTTCGCGCTATTCGTTCCTGCCGATAATCCTTTCTGGACTGCTACTGAAAATGAAGGCCCGTGGGAGAGTGAAATGAAGCCCGATGCTGTTTATCATCATTTTGCAAAAGGTACAGGTACGCTTCTCACAAATTACCCTGCCATTGGCGCTTCCGAAATTAGGGCTTGGTGTCATGAGAGTGTAAAAAACGACTGGCAGAAATTTCGCAGTACCGAAAACTACAATCGGTTGGCTTACAGCACAGCTTTTCCATGGCAGGTAGATGGCAAAAAAGGCGAAGTTGCCATGAATTATGTGGTGAAAAACGATTCTGGAAAATGGGAAGCGCTGCGTCTTTATACTTTTAAAAAGTTCGAAAATGGCATTTACTATCGCGATGCCATGCTTGAAACCGATGAAACCATTAAATTTAAGCTTGCTGATATTCCGTTGCCAAACGGTATTTTACGTGTCGATAAAATTTATTACGATAAACCGGAAACAAAAAATATTGAAGTTCGGCTTGGCCATTATGCGCTTCCGCAATTTTCGACTGCAATAAAAGACCGTACATCTGATTTTCGCGGTAGCAGAATTAAATCTGTTGACAATGGGCGTTTCCGTTTGGCAATGATTCCATGGAATAACTGGGGCGGAATGCAATTTGTGCATACAGTAGGTTTACATCCTGAAAGCAAAGCAAGCGCCATAATTAATGCTTTCGATACATTTAAACCGGGCAAAAGGAATTACAAAATTTATATTACGCTCCAACTGTGGAAAAAAGCCGAAGAAGGAAAAATTAAAAATGAAATTATCGAAGGTTGGAGCAAATCAGAACTTAATCCGGTAAAAAAAGTGAAAATTGCAAAAGATGGAAACTCGGTAGAAATTCATTTTACAAATGGAGAAAAGAAAACAGTTGAGTTTAATTGATTTAAATGTAAAAATATAAGTAGCTTCTCAGCACATTGGTAAGTGCTTTGTTTAACGAATTCTATAAAATTAAAGAGTAAATAAATTGTAATAATAAAAAAACAACCTCCAAAACTCGCCTTTAGGGGGTTGTGGGGCAGATATGTAATAATTGTAAAGTCCCATCGGTGTAATATCGATGGGATTTTTTGTATTGTTTAATTTACTTTTTAAATGAGAATTGTTAGTTTTGTACAAGAATAAATATTTGGAATAAAATATCAACATTATACATAAACATAAGAATAATGAAGAGTTACCGAAAAGAATTATGGTTTAATATATCCGAGCGAAGAGGTTTTATTAACATCACTCCAACCATTGAAAAATGCCTCTTTGAAAGCAAAATATCGGAAGGATTAGTTTTAATAAACGCCATGCACATAACAGCCAGTGTTTTTATTAACGATGATGAGTCGGGTTTACATCACGATTTTGAAGTATGGCTCGAAAAACTTGCACCAGAAAAACCTTACAGTCAATATCGTCATAATGGTTACGAAGATAATGCCGATGCGCATCTGAAACGAACCGTTATGGGACGCGAAGTAATGGTAGCAATTACCAATGGAAAACTTGATTTAGGTCCGTGGGAACAAATCTTCTATGGCGAATTTGATGGAAAACGCAATAAACGTGTACTCGTGAAAATTATTGGCGAGTAAATTACTGACTGAAAATGCAGATAAATTTGGAGCAGAATGAAATTCTTAAGTTATTCCGAAAAGGAATAGTCTTTCTCATCATTTGCCATATTATCTCATTTTTCAGCGATATTTTTGATTTGAATGCTTCAAATAGGAGTAATTTTGAATTATCAAACGCGACATTTTATGAAAAAGGGATTCCAGATTCGGATACGCTGAATTATTTACAAGAAAATTTAAGTATAGCTGATATTTTACTGAAACTAGCTGAAAACTCGACAGGAGAAATACCTAAGGAACTTTTGCAAGAACTGCATAAAATTGTAGCCGATAAATTTGATTTAGTTTTGCTTGAGAAATTTTACTCGAAATTCGGTAATGAATTTTCTCTCGATGAGAAAAACGATAATTACGCGAAAGCTTTACTTGCCGAGAAATTGCAATTACCTTTCAGAAATGATAATTTTAAAGCTTACAATGAATTTATCAGAGCCACAGCACCTTCTGATAGAGCTTTTTCAGCGTTGCAAAATATGATTGCTGCTGATGTTACAGCAAAACGCTGGTCGAAAGCTGTGGAAACATTAAAAAAGTATCAGCCTTATTTCGGGAAATCATATCCGAAAATCACCAAATTAATTGAAATACTTAATTCTCCGGCTGAAACTTCTGTGAAAATATTACCACTTTCCGAAAATATAAACACAATTGAGGGCGCTGAGTATTCTCCGGTTCTGCCTAATGGCGAAAGTTTGATGTTTTTTTGTGGTGCAGGAAGAAAAGATAATCGGGGAGGAGAAGATATTTATATCTCGGAATACCAACAAAAGGGTTGGAGTTTGCCCAAATTGATACCAGAATTGTCAAGTGCAAAATTCAACGATGCTCCCGTAAGTATTTCGGCCGATGGTACTGTTTTGCTGTTTGTGCGCGATGGGAAATTTTTTACGTCAAATAAAACTTCTAAAAACTGGACAGAACCACAATTGTTGAACGGGCCATTTTATTCGAAAGGTAAAGTAATTGATGGCGCGTTTACACCCGATGGTAAAGGCATTTTGTTTTCTGTATCTCAATCAGATATTCTTTACACTGCGCTAAATATTGCTCCCCATAATAATTTTTCATATTCTCAATCCGATATTTACATAGTTTTAAAAGATGAGAATAATTTATGGGCAAATTCAATAAATATTGGCAATGCAATTAATACAAACCGCAATGAACGTTCACCTTTTTTACATGCCGATATGAAAACCTTGTATTTCAGTTCCGATGGACATGGTGGGTTGGGCAAAATGGATGTTTTTAAGTCCGTAAAACTGTCCGATAGTTGCTGGACTTGCTGGAGCGCACCTGAAAATCTTGGCAAAGAACTGAATACCACCGGCGATGATGTAGGATTTAAAATAAATGTTGCGGGTGATAAGGCATATTTTGCACGAAACAGAAATCCTGCGTTTATGACTTCGATACTTTTACTTATTGATATTTCGGGAAGCATGTCGGGACAAAAAATCGAAAAAGTAAAATCGCTGGCAGATAAAATTTTAAGTAAAACAATAATAACAAATTCCGAAGTTGCTTTGCTTACCTTTTCAGGAGTTTGTACAAACCCGATTGTTGATAGTTGCGGCTTTGAAACATCGTTACTAATCAAAGAACAATTTATTGAGAATCTTACCTTCGAAGGTAAAACTACAACTTCCGAAGCATATAAGGCAGCTGTTTTGTATTTAAAGCGTTACGCCCGAAAAGAGTCAGGGGATAAACTGATTTTTGTTATTACCGATGAAGATGAATGTGTTTGCAATAAAGCAAATGTAACTTATCAGTTAATAAATCAGGCTCAGAATTCTGATAATATTTCAACGCTTCTGTTTGATGTTTCCGAAGATAGTATTCTGTTTTCAAACCTGACAATTAAAAATGCGGCATTGTCGGCAAATAAATATTATTCAATTTTCAGCAAATCCGAAAATTCAGGCGTTGAAAATTTAAATTTGCAACTCACAGGTTACGAAGATATTTACGAAGCAATTTTACCTCAAAAGATGCGCCCTAATGTTGTAAGCGCTATTTCAGGTAAAGTTGTTGATAGCGAGGATAAACCTGTGAACGCACAAATTAAGTGGAACGATATTCAAAACTTGAAAAATGGCGGTGCGATTTTCCCTGATCCCCAAAATGGAACGTATTATATTGCGCTTCCTCACGGACGATTTTACGAATATTTTGTTGCTTCCGATGATTATTTGAGCGAAAGTCATCACGTAGATTTGATGAATGAAACAAAGCCTCAACATTTTAAGACAGATATAAAATTGTTCAAAATTGATGAACTTCTGAAATCGGGCGAAGTAATAAGATTGAACAACGTGTTTTTCGATTTTGATAAAAGCGATTTATTGTCAGCTTCGAAAAATGAATTGTTACGTTGGGCAGAAATTATCCGTAGTAAAAATCTAAAAGTGGAAGTTACAGGACATACAGATAATGTTGGAGATAAAGATTATAATATGAAACTTTCAGAAAATCGCGCTGCCGAAGTTGTGTCGTTCCTTGTTTCCCTGAATTGTAATCCTCAAAATATTAAAGTTTCAGGTTTTGGCGAAAGTAAACCACGTTTCACTAATGATACACCTGAAGGCAGAGCATTGAACCGACGTGTTGAACTAAAAATTACCGGTAAAAATTAAAATAATAATCTATTTTTGAATACTATGCATACAACTCTGAATTATGAAATAAGAGCAATAAAATTCAATTCTGACGAATATAAATCGGAACTTGAACTGCGAAACAAAGTATTACGCTTACCGCTGGGATTGAATCTGTATGTCGAAGATCTTAACGGTGAAGTTACTCAATGGCATTTTGGGGCATTTGCAGATGTGGAACTCATCGGAGTGTTAATTCTCGTTCCATATCATAACGGCGAAATTAAAATGCGTCAGGTAGCTGTTGACGAAAAATTTCAGGGAAAACACATTGGTAAGAAAATGGTTGAGTTTGCCGAGAAATTTGCTTCTGCTCAGGGTTTTAAGAAAATGATTTTGCATGCCCGTCAATCAGCTTCGCCGTTTTATCTCAAACTCGGTTACAAAATTGTAAGCGATGTTTTTAGTGAAGTTACCATTCCGCATTTCAAGATGGAAAAGATGCTTTAATGACTTTTACAAAAAGATTATACCCATAACTTCATAATGAAGAGGTATCATTGTTTCACAAGATTAAACCAGAAAAAAAGGAAAGCCAATTTGACTTTCCTTAAATAAGTGTATTAAAAATATTATAACTCAGAGAATCTGTTCGCTTAACTATCTTTTGAGTTTGTCTTGTAGTGATGAAAGTTTGGATTTAATTAAACTTTTCAGCATGAATTTGTCCCACTTCTTTGCGGGTATGTTCTTTGAAGCCTTCGCCTTCGAGCAGTTCAATCATACCTTGAACCATGCGCGGATTTCCGCAGAGGAAAATATGCGTATTTTCAGCGGTTGGTTTAAAGCCCCAAAGTTTTTCAATAGCGCCTTCTTCCCAAATTTCATTAATAAACTGTGTACGTCCTTGCCATGGCACATACTCTCTTTCGGGGAAAGTAATGGTTGGAATGTATTTGAATTTTGGAGACATTATCTGTAATAAATTCAGTTCCGAAGAATAACCTAAATCCCACGAATTTGATGCACCGTGAATTACTACAATATTGCCTTTGCGGTGGAGAGCGTCAGTACGCAACATACTCATATATGGAGCAACGCCGGTTCCGGTTCCAATCAGAACGATGTTCTGGTTTTCTTCAATCTGATCGAGTGTGAACATACCTACAAATTTACCACCCAGCCAAATTTTATCCCCAATATTCAGGTTAAAAAGGCGTGGTGTAAGCGCTCCCGAATGAACCAAAGTTATGTAGAATTCAACATAATCTTTCGAAAGATTTGATGAAGCTACTGAGTATGCTCGTTTAATCAGTTTGTCCTGGTCCGGTTCAGCAGGTTCTTCCGTTGCTTCGGCGCATTTGCTTGCAGTGGGAGGCAAACCAATGGCAACGAATTGTCCTGGTTTAAAATCGGGTAACTCCCAACCAAGCGGAGCAATTCTGAAAACTTTCATAATGGGCGATACCTGAACCACCTGTTGAACTATTGCATTTAATTCTTCCATAAATGTATATTTTATCTGTTTAATAATTCAAATTTGTAACGAATTTAAAATTACAACATTATAGTTGTTGGAATGATTTTTTAACTTTGCAAAGATACAAAATGTTCACCACTCAGGAAATACAGAAATGATATAATTTTTACATCTCTAAAAGCTTTCTTTGTCAATAGGGATATAAGTTTTTTCAATAGGTTTTTTCTTTTTTCAGATTATTGAAATATATCACATTGAAATTTAAGTTTTTTCTTAAAACGTAACTGCGTTTTGGTGTTATTAATTTTTGGATAACGTTTTAAAAAAGTAACTTTGCAATAATTAATGCTCCGGCTTTTGTTGAAAAGATTAGTAATGTTCCATTGGAAGTTGAATCCCATAAACCGGATTATATTGTAATACCAATTATATAATAAAAAATTATATATTTATATTTCAATATGTTACTACATTATTTGTCTTAGATTACTCAATCTTTATCTAAGGGCAAAATTCTGTTATTTTTGAGTTATTTTACATTCTACATTTTACATTATAATGATTGTTTGTATTGCCGAAAAACCAAGTGTGGCGCGTGATATTGCTGCCGTAATAGGAGCAAATGTGCGAAAGGATGGTTACATAGAAGGAAACGGGTATCAGGTTACATGGACTTTCGGGCATTTATGCGGTTTGCTTGAACCGCATGAATATTCGCCCGACTGGAAAGCATGGGCTTTGAGCAGGTTGCCGATGATACCCTCGCGCTTTGGCATTAAGGTAATGAACGATAGTGGCGTGCAAAAACAGTTTAAGGTTATTGAATCGCTTGTTGCCAAAGCCGATGAGGTTGTAAACTGTGGTGATGCCGGTCAGGAAGGCGAGCTGATTCAACGTTGGGTGCTCCAGAAAGCGTTGTGTAAATGTCCTGTAAGGCGACTTTGGATTTCATCGCTTACCGAAGATGCCATACGAGAAGGTTTTAAAAAACTAAAAAGTCAGGATGATTACCGCACACTTTACGAGGCGGGACTTTCGCGCGCCATTGGCGACTGGCTTTTAGGCATGAATGCCACCCGGCTTTATACAATTAAATTCGGACAGAGCCGTAATGTATTGTCAATTGGAAGGGTACAAACGCCAACGCTGGCGTTAATAGTGAAACGGCAGGAAGAAATTGATAATTTTAAGCCTGAACCTTACTGGGAACTCAAAACTGTTTATCGGAATACAACATTTTCGGTTACAAAAGGTCGATTTTCATCAGCTGAAGAAGGCACCGAATTGCTCGAGAAAGTTAAAACATCGCCTTTTACGGTAACTGATATAAGCACAAAAAAAGGAACAGAGTCAGCGCCACGCCTTTTCGATTTAACATCGCTTCAGGTAGAATGTAACCGCAAATTTGCTTTTTCAGCCGATGAAACTCTGAAACTTATTCAGTCGCTCTACGAGAAAAAATTTACTACTTATCCACGTGTTGACACTACCTTTTTGAGCGATGATATTTTTCCGAAAGTACCCGGAATTCTGAAAGGCATAAAGGACTACGAACAGTTGACCAAACCTTTGCTCGAAAGCAAATTGCCTAAAAGCAAAAAGGTTTTTGATAATACTAAAGTTACCGATCACCACGCAATTATTCCCACCGGAGTTCATCACGTAGGTTTGTCTGATAATGAAAAGAAAGTTTTCGATTTGGTTGCTCGCAGATTTATAGCCGCTTTTTATCCCGAATGTAAAATTTCAACCACCACTGTTTTGGGCGAAGCCGCCGAAATTGAGTTTAAAGTTACCGGAAAACAAATTCTCGATCCGGGTTGGAGGGTAGTTTTTGCTAAGGAAGATAATAATGCTGATAATGCCGATGGCGAATCAAAACCTGAAGATGAAGAGAGCACATTGCCATTATTTGAAAAAGGCGAAAGCGGACCGCACGAACCTGCGCTGGCTGAAAAATGGACATCACCGCCCAAACCATATACCGAAGCTACTTTGCTTAGGGCAATGGAAACCGCCGGCAAACTTACCGACAATGATGAATTACGCGATTTGATGAAGGAAAACGGAATCGGACGTCCTTCAACGCGTGCCGCCATTATCGAAACACTTTTCAAACGTACATATATCCGCAAGGAAAAGAAAAATATTTTTCCAACGGAAACCGGAAAAAATCTGATTGGTTTTATTAAGGAAGATTTACTGAAATCGGTAGAACTTACGGGGATTTGGGAGAAAAAGTTGAGGCAAATTGAAAAAGGACAATACGATGCTGCTTTATTTATCAACGAACTTAAAACTTTGGTGGTTGATGTTGTAGAAAATGTAAAAAAAGACAATTCAAATTACATTTCGCAACACAATAATGCTGTTACTGTTGATAATATTGTTGGTTCTGTTTGCCCAAAATGCGGCAAAGGCAAAATATTAAAGGGAAACAAAGCTTATGGTTGCAGCCGATGGAAAGAAGGATGCGATTACAGAAAAGAGTTTTGAAAGATATCTGACGAAGAACGGCATTTTTTTCAGACCAGTCTTTTTTACTCAATGCTGATTCAAATCTCGTTCCCTCCCCTCGGGGAGGGTTAGGGTGGGGTGAGTTTTTTAACTTTTTTTCCGCACTTCCGGATATACAATACGTGAATGATACATGTTTTTAATTTTCAATTTAAAAACATCTTTAACGGTTTCCACATCTCTGAAACTTATGGGCGCGTTTTTAAACTGTCCATCTGCTATCTGGCTGTCAATCATACTATCAACCATTTCATCTATGCTCTCAAGAGTGTAATTTTTCAAACTTCTTGAGCGAGCTTCCACCGCATCGGCCATCATAAGTATTGCTGTTTCTTTGCTGTCAGGTAACGGACCATGATATGTAAAAGCCTCATCGTTAGGCATTTTGCCCTGATGCGCATTGATAAACGAATTGTAGAAATATTTGGTTTTGCTAAGTCCGTGATGTGTAGTGATAAAGTGTATGATTTGCTCGGGAAGATGACTTTTTTTTGCAATTTCCACGCCATCGGCTACGTGTTTAATAATAGCGCGCGCAGCGCTTTCATAATCCATTTCGGTAAGTGGATTTTCTATTCCGTTCTGATTTTCGATAAAAAGATCAGGATTTTTCATTTTCCCAATATCGTGGTAAAGCGCTCCTGTACGAACCAATAAACTATTTGCACCAATTTTCTTAGCGGCTTCGGTTGCCAAATTTGAAACCTGCAAAGTGTGTTGGAAAGTTCCGGGTGCCACCTCGGCAAAGTTCATCATAAGGTCGCTGTTTATATTGGTTAATTCTACCAGCGTTACTGCCGAAATTAAACCAAATATTTTCTCGAAAATATAAATCAATACATAAGCAAATAACAGGAAAATGCTGCTTATGGCAAAATACATTATTGGCAACCAGTGAATTTTCATTAATTCACCCTCAATAATAAATTCGTGAGCCAGATAAATTCCTGTATAACAAAGAAAGATAATAAATGCAGTTTGAGCAAGTTGCGAACGTTGTGTCATGTCTTTCAAACTTGAAACTGCCGCCATGCCGATAAAAATTTGCAGTATAATAAAGCGGAAAGAGTTGTCAACCATCAAGGCGATTATCAACATAGTAATTATATGTGCAAATAGCGCCGTACGCGAATCGTAAAAAACACGTACTATCACAGGTAATAATGCATAAGGTAAAATGTAATAATTAAAAGTAGTATTTTTTATAATAAAAGCGGTCATAATTACCATCAATGCCATCAGAATCGATATGAGTATAAGGTTTCTGACTTCATCAAAAATACGGGGACGAAACAGAAACAAATACAGAAAAAATAAAATAATTTCACCCGAAATGATTAAAATTCGTCCTATGGTTACTAAAGTAGTTTGATTGTAATTTACTTTTCGTTTTTCCGAAGCTTTTTTAAGCGAAACAAGAATTTGAAAAGTTTCTGGATTTACAATTTCACCTCTGTCGATAATTCTTTCGCCCGATTGAATCATTCCGCTTGTTAATGACAGGTTTTTAAGCAATTCATTTTTACTGGTTTCCGATTTCAAACTATCGTAACGCAGGTTTATACTTAGATAATGATTAAGATTAAAAGTCTTGATTGATTCGGGTGAAACTGATAAAATGGCTTCGTAGGCAGTTTTTGGTGTGAAAATATCTTTTAAACTTAATGATTTACTGGTTCGTTGGGGAGTAACAATTTGAATTTGCTGTTTGCCATCAGCTTTTAGTTTTTCGAAATCTTCAGCCGAAATAATTCCATCAATATAAATTTCCGACATTTTTTTACCAATATATTGGGCTTGCGCTAATTGATAGGGTAACGAACTTTGTAAATCTGAAATAAGTTTCCTTATCATTGTGTTTGATGTTACTGTATCAAGAGTGAAATACGGAACGAAATTTTTTAGTATTTCCTTTTTTTCTGATTCAATTTGTTGGTTGTTTTTATATACCGGAAAATCAAACGAGGCGGTTACGAGTTCGTATGGCCAGGGTTTGCCAATTTCAAATTCATAATTAAAAGTATTTCTTTCAGGAAACATTTGTACAATTACAATAATTAAAGTTATAAAAATCAATACTTTAATTATTTTCTGCCAGGTATCCCTTTTAAAATTCTGTTGCATAACGATATTATTTTGAAAGTTTCATTAGTTCCTTAAAACAAATCTGATTTAAATCCGAAAAATACAAAAAAATCTTTTCATTACATTAATAAGTTGCATAAAAACTATACCATGTTATTTTATTTAATTTTTTTTGAAAAGATATGTATCAGAAATTCAACATAATACATAATTTATTGATTTTTTTTATTAAAAAATTTCGATGAGATTGTAAGAAATTTCGCAGTATTTCGTCGTATATTTGAAAGCATTACAAAATTCACAGACTAATTCAAAAATCGAAACAGAGTTTTTTCGCATGGATGCATGGAAATATAAACAACTGATTTTACCTCTTACTGATAGTCTATTCCGTTTTGCGCGGTCGATTCTGCAGGATGACGAACAGGCAAAGGATGCTGTGCAGGATATCAGTCTGAAACTTTGGGAGAAACGAACTGCACTCGATGAAGTTGAAAATCTGAAAGCATTTGCAATGAAATCAATCAGAAATTTATGTCTTGATGAAATTCGGAAACGCCGAAATAATATAGAACCGGACACAGAACTCAAATCGGATTTGCCGGAACCTTATCAGGTGATTGAACAAACCGACATGAGTTTGAGGATTAAAAAAATGATTGAAAAATTGCCGGAACAGCAGAGAACAGTAATACAGTTGCGGGATGTTGAAGGGTTTGAAATTGATGAAATTGCAAAAACTACCGGACTTACAGCCAATGCAGTAACTGTAAATCTTTCGAGGGCACGACAAAAAATCAGAGAACAAATATTGAACGAAAATAAAAGAGTGGAGGAGAAATTATGGATAGGATAGACCAAATACTTGAAAAATATTTCAGGGCAGAAACAAGTATCAAAGAAGAAAATGAATTAAAAGCATATTTTCAGTCAGGAAAAGTGATTCCGGCTCACGTACAGTATAAACCTTTGTTTGTACTTTTCGAATCGGAAAGCAAAGTGAAATATACCGGAAATTTGCCTGAATTTGCTGACGCCGAAGCGAAACCGGCAAAAAGCTTATACTTACGTTGGATATCAGTGGGTATGTCTGTTGCAGCTGTTTTATTGATTGCTATAATGCTGATAAAACCTCAAAACACCACAGCCCGCGATTATGCTATAGTTAATGGAAAATATATCGACAATGAAGAATATGTGATGCAAATGGCAAATTCAAAACTCGAAAGCATAAACGGAATCCTTTCACGAACAATGAAACCTGTTGAAAGCATTTCGAAAGTAAGAAACAGCCTTGAACCTGTGCGAAAAATATCAGAAACAATATCAACTAATGAATAAAAAATAGTAAGACTTATGAAACGTATAACTATAATTTTTTTAACAATGCTACTGCTTGCAAATATGCAACTGAAAGCACAATCACTCAACGGTTTTTTTGCAAAATACGATAATGATAAACGTTTTGAAACAGTTTCTGTGGGTCGATTTCTGTTCGGATTAGCATTAATTTCAGGGAGTCTATCCGATGATGAAAAAGAAATTGTGGGAAGTCTGCGACAAATAAAAGTACTTAGTGCTAAAGATAATCTGGAACCCGAGTTTGCTAAAAAAATGATGAAAGACCTCAATAAGGTAATTGAAAAAGGCAATTTTGAAAGCTTGGTGGAAGTAAGAGACAAAGGTGAAAAAGTTGACATTCTGGTTCGGAAAATCCGCGATACTTATACTGACTTGCTCATTTCAGTACGCGAAAATGATGAAGTGAATGTAATCTGGATCAGAGGAAAACTAACGAAAAGAATTATTGAAAAAATTAAAATTGATAATAACAACAAAATGACAGGTTTACCTGTAAACATTAATTTATAACGAAAATGAAAAAGGGAATAATTTTAGTTGTATCGCTGTTTATGTTAACAGCTGCAATGCAGGCACAATCGCTACAGAAATTTTTTGATAAATATGCCGACGATGAAAGGTTTCAATATGTTTCTGTAAGCAAGGGAATTATGAATATGGCTTCAGTATTTGGTGGTTTGGCAAAAGACGAGGAAAAAGTTATGTCGAAAATGCAGGGACTCAAAATATTGACTTTAGAGGAAAGCGAAGATTCAGCATTGATGACGAAAGTACTGAACGAACTCAATAAAATTGTTGAGGAAGGAAATTTCGAATCTGCAGTTGAAGTACGCGAAAAAGGAAACCGTGTGCGCATTCTATTTAGGGTTAGTGGAAGTGATAATGCTGATATGCTGATAGTAACACGCGAAAAAAATCAGTTCAGCTGTATCTGGATCAAGGGCAGAATGACCAAAGAAGAAATGATGAAAGTGTTTTCGGAAAACAGTATGAATTCAGAAATTCTATTGGGATTAAGATAATTGATTAAATAATAATATAGTGGTTTTGTTTAAGTTTAGAGCTTAACAAAAATACTCAAAAATAAACCGGCACATCCTATCAACATGATGATGGAGCCGGTTATTACATTTATAAGCTTCAATCCTCTCATATTGAGAAATTTTCTGAATTTGCTGGCAGAATAAGTTAGAAAACTCCACCAAAGTGCTGCACCGCCCAAAATAGAAGCAATGCCTGCAAGTAATTCATACCATTTTACTTCGTTGGCAACAAAATTGAAACGTGCAAAAAGCGCTAACATTACAAAAATAATTAGCGGATTTGAGAATGTCAGCAAAAATGAAGTGATGTAATCCTTAAAAAGATTTTCGTTAACCGGAACTTTAAATTTTGGCTGTACCGCAGGATTACTTTTGAAAATATATAGTCCGAAAAAAGCAATAATTATACTTCCTCCAATCTGAATTATCAATTTCTGATCCTCGATAAACTGCTGTATGAAATTCAGAAAAAATAGTGTTAAAACTATATAAACCAAATCTGAAGTAGTAGCGCCTAATCCGGTAAAAAAACCGAATTTTCGTCCCTTGTGAAGTGTACGTTGAATAGTAAGCATCCCTATCGGACCCAAAGGAACCGATATTGACAAACCTATTATTATACCCTTTAAAATAAATTCCGGCATCAAACAAATTTTCTTTTTGTTTACAAAGATAAATTTTTAAACTCATTTTGCATCAAAGTTTTTACGCTTATTTTAATCAGTTTTAATTTATATACTTTTTAAATCATATTTTTTTTGATTGATTTATATTGTTTTTTATGATTATTTTTCAGGTTTTTGACTACTTTCAATAAAGCCAGTTCGTATATTCACCAAGCAAGAATTAAAATATCAATTAGTCAAAAAACAAATTTTTTTTATCATTTAAAACATCAATAATAATTCTTGTATGATTAACTTTGCAATGTTTTAAGTTATAACTAAGTGTTAGCTTAATGTGCAGGAAATTAATTATTTATTCATTATATTGAATCTGATATTCATACAATTTTTATGGCAGTAGTTGTAATTCTCCCCAAACAGGGGCAATCGGTTGAAAGTTGTATCATCACCGAAATCAAAAAGAAAAAAGGTGATACGGTAAAAAAAGGAGAAGTTTTATTTTCGTATGAAACAGATAAAGCGTCTTTTGAGGAAGAATCGCCTGTTGATGGTGTAGTTTTAGAAAGTTTTTACAGCGATGGCGATGAAGTACCTGTATTGTTGGATATGATGGTTATCGGTCAGCCTGGTGACGATTATGCCGGATTATTGCAAGGTGGAGCACCAATTGTTGAGAGTCAAGAGCCAAGAGCCAAGATTCAAGAGGCTGAAACTACCGCTGAACCAAAACCTGAAACACGAAACACGAAACCCGAAACGTCAAACTCTTCAAACCTTTCAAACGGTACAACGTCTTTCGTTTCTCCCCGTGCTAAAAATCTTGCTGCTGCCGAAGCTATCGATGCTTCCCAACTTGCCGGAACAGGTCCGAATGGTCGTGTGATTGAAAAAGATGTAAAAGCGGCTCTGGAAAACCGTCCGAAAATGACTCCACTGGCTAAGAAAATTGCCGCCGAAGAAGGTCTGCAACCGCAGGGTGCAGGTTCGGGACTGGCAGGGATGGCTAAATCTACTGATCTGACAGCACCTGTCAATGCTGTTTACGGATTGGATTACGAAGACAAAAAGCTGTCGAACATGCGCAGGATTATTGCCAAATCGATGCATGCTTCGTTGCAAAACTCAGCACAACTTACTCACCACCTTGGTGCTGATGCCCGCAATATTCAGAATTTACGCAAAAAAGCCAAAGCAGCCTTCGAAGCCGGAAAATTATCGGCAAATCTGACTATAAACGATTTTGTGTGCTTTGCAGTAGTGAAAGCACTGAAAAAATTCCCGAACGCAAATTCGCATTTCCTTGGCGAAAGTATGCGCCTCTTCAATAAAGTGCATTTAGGTCTGGCGGTTGATACTGAACGCGGACTTATGGTTCCCGCTGTACGCAATGCCGACGATTTGTCAATTATAGGACTTTCGAATCAGTTGAAAGAAGTGGCAAATGCCTGCAAAAAAGGTGCTATTGCCCCTGAATTATTATCAGCTGAAGCGGCCACTTTTACGGTTTCGAATCTTGGAGCTTATGGTGTTGAAATGTTTACTCCGGTTATCAATCTTCCACAATCTGCTATTCTTGGAGTCAACACTATTGTACCTCGTCCGAAGGATTTGTGCGATGGAATTTATGGTTTTGTACCTTATATCGGCCTGAGTCTCACTTACGATCATCGCGCCCTGGACGGTGGTGAAGCAACCCGCTTTCTGAAACAGATTGCCATTGAAATAGAAACATTGGAATTGGAGATACTTGCCCCCTAACCCCCTAAAGGGGGAATAAGACGGGTTAATTAAAGTTATCTGCATCAAATAGCATAATTTATTTAGAAATAACCAAATAGAGTAAAAAACTAATATATATGCTTTCATAACTCCCCCTTTAGGGGGTTGGGGGGCAAGGAATTAAATATATGTACGATTTAATCATTATCGGTGGTGGTCCTGCCGGATATGTAGCTGCCGA
>CAYONE010000047.1:0-32646 GCA_964405245.1 uncultured Paludibacter sp. | reverse complement strand
CATTGTTTATTAACTACTCGCATTATGTCACTTAATTTTGATTACTTACTTATTTTCAATTATTCGATATATTCCGGCGCTGTGATTGTTGTAGTTTTGGTTGTTATCGTCGGTTGGTTCAAAATTATACAGTCTGAATTTAAATGTAACACCTTTTGATTGATAAAATGTTTTTGCAGGATTAATTTCCTGAGCTATGTATCCCTTATTATTATTGTTAATATCGTTTGGATCTGAACAGGAATGCAAAAAAACTAATAATGAAGTAAAAAATATTAAGTTTCGTTTTTTCATCTGTTTGTTTTTTTAATTGATACATTCAAATTGAAATAACAATAACTTTAAATAATTGTTTAGCAAATGCAAAATCTTATCAAGAATGAATTTAATTGTTATTTTCTACTTTTCTTCCAAATTGAACAGATTATATTCCTTGAATTAGCTTATTGAAATTAAATTTGCAATCATTAGTTTCAGGTTTTTCAGCAACAAATCTCATAATCATCATGAATAGACTTATACTTCTTCTTTTACTCTCTACAGTTAATTTTTTTGTTTACTCTCAGGAGTTGCTATCCAAAAAAGAAATATTATCGGTAATGAAAACGGTAAATAATTACTGGATTTCGCAAAACCCGGTTCAGGGTAACAATCAGTGGGCGCGGGCGGCGTATTTTACCGGGAATATAGATTTTTATAAAGTTTATCCTAAGAAAAACTATCTCGATTACATGAATTTGTGGGCAAACAATAATAACTGGGCATTAAATGGTGGAAATTCAACACGAAATGCTGATAACCAAACCTGCGGACAGGTTTATATTGATCTTTATAATTTGGATGCCGAAAAACAAAATTTCAAAATTGCAAGCATCAAGTCAAGCATCGATAATATGGTAAATTCAACAAAATCTGACGATTGGTGGTGGATTGATGCATTGTACATGGCTATGCCTGTTTTTTTACGCTTGGGAGTTTTGTACAACGACAATAAGTATTTTGATAAAATGTATGAACTCTACACCAATACAAAGGTTACCCGAAAATTGTATAATAATTCTGAAAACCTATGGTATCGCGATGAATCGTTCGATCCGCCCTATTTTACTCCTAATGGTGAAGATTCGTACTGGTCGCGCGGAAATGGTTGGGTAATAGCAGCTCATGTACGTACATTACAACTGTTGCCTGAAAATCACATTAGCAGAAATGAATATATCGAGACTTTCAGAGCTATGGCGGCTGCCTTGAAAGCCCGTCAGCAAGCTGATGGATTCTGGTACGCCAGCCTCGATGACCCCAAAGATTACGGCGGACCGGAAACCAGCGGAACAGCATTTTTTACTTACAGCATAGCGTGGGGAATTAACAACCAACTACTCGATTCGGCTGATTATTATCCGGTGATTGTACGCGCATGGGAAGCAATGACAAAAACTTCGGTGCAGAAAAGCGGTATGCTTGGTTACGTACAGGGTGTTGGTTCAAATCCGTCCTCGTCGCAGCCGGTAACTGCAAGTTCAACTGCCGATTTTGGCGTGGGTGCATTTTTATTAGCCGGTACCGAACTGCTGAAACTTGCAAACGGCGAAATGCCCGTTCCTTCCGATTTTTTTATTTCATCAGCAAAGGTAATCTCAAAAAACCGGGTTCAGGTTACATTCAGTAATGCTTTTGAAAATTCTTCAGCGCTTGATAAACTTAATTATACCATACCGGATATCAGCATTAACAATGTTTTAAAAGGTAAAAATGACAGTACAGTAATTCTTGAGACTTCTGATTTAAAATACGGGTCTTATGTTTTGGATGTGAATGATATACAGTCGAAAAACGGAGAAAAAATAGAAGATGGCGATAATATGACTTTTGTATTTACAGGTGTTGTAAATATCACTGCAAGCGGTTACGAAACAGGTACATCAAACACACCGGACAAAACTATGGATTTCGACTTTTCTACCCGCTGGTCGGCAAATGGCGCCGGACAATGGATATTGTACGATTTGGGCGAAACAGTTACAGTTCATTCAGTAGAATTGGCTTTTTTCAATGGCGCTTCCCGATTAGCATATTTTTCAATTGCACTTTCCGAAGATGGCGAAATTTTTAACGAGGTTTTCAACGGCGCATCGAGCGGTAAAACTACTGAACTTGAGTTGTATGATTTTGAAGATAAAAAAGCACGATTTGTAAAAATTACCGGTTACGGAAACTCACAAAGTACGTGGAACAGCATAACTGAAACGCGGATAAATTATACAAGTAATACTTCATCCATAAAAGAGTTAAAAAAGAAAAACGATTTAATTGTTTTTCCGCAACCACTTAAAGGACGAACCATTCATTTTGAAAAACCGTTCTATGAAAATAATTTCTGGAAAATCAGAGATGTAAGTGGCAGAAAAATTTATGAAGGAATTCTATTTGAAGGGGAAAAAAGGATTGAATTACATGATATTTTAGTTTCGGGTTTATATTTTCTAACAATAAATGAAAATCAAACACTAAAAATTATTGTTGAATAAATCAGCAAAAAAACGGGTTATGAAGTGAAGTATATTTCCATAAATTAAAAATCCCGGCAAATTTTTATATCTGTCGGGATTTTATATAGATAATATTGGTTTTAAAGTGTCTTTTTTACTTCTATTTCTTCAAAGCTTTCAATTATATCGCCTTCTTTAATGTCATTGTAGTTTTTCACGCTTAATCCGCATTCGTAATTAACGCCAACTTCTTTAACATCTTCTTTAAAACGTTTCAGAGCATCAATTTCGCCCGTATAAATAACAATTCCATCGCGTATGAGCCTTACTTTGTTATTGCGTTTTACTTTACCTTCGCGAACAATACAACCGGCAACGGTGCCAACCTTAGTAATCTTAAATACTGTTTGCACCTCGATAGTAGCTGTAATTTCCTCTTTAATTTCCGGAGAAAGCATACCTTCCATTGCTGATTTTATTTCTTCAATAGCATCGTAAATAATTGAATATAAGCGAATGTCTATTTCTTCCTTTTCTGCCATTTTACGGGCGGTTGAGGTTGGACGCACCTGGAAACCAATAATTACCGCGTTCGATGCTGCTGCAAGCAATACATCCGAATCGGAAATTGCTCCTACTGCCTTGTGAATCACGTTTATCTGGATATTCTCGGTTGATTGTTTTAATAAAGCATCCGAAAGCGCTTCTACAGAACCGTCAACATCGCCTTTCACAATTATATTCATTTCTTTAAAGTCTCCCAAAGCAATGCGTCGGCCAAGTTCATCGAGCGTAAAGTGCTTTTTGGTACGAATGCTTTGTTCGCGTTGTAATTGTTCGCGTTTGTTTGCTATGTCGCGCGCTTCCTGTTCAGTTTCTAAAACATTGAAGTTGTCGCCGGCTTGCGGAGCGCCATTCAAACCGAGAATAAGCACCGGTTCGCCGGGACGAGCTTGTTCAATGCGTTGATTACGTTCGTTGAACATGGCTTTTATTTTACCGAAGTGAATACCCGCAAGCACAACATCGCCTTTACGTAATGTCCCGTTTGCCACTAAAACTGTGGAGATAAAACCACGTCCTTTGTCGAGCGACGACTCAATTACCGAGCCCATAGCTCTGCGATCCGGATTTGCTTTAAGTTCAAGGAGTTCGGCTTCGAGGAGTACTTTTTCGAGCAGTTCAGCAATTCCTTTACCCTGTTTAGCCGAAATATCCTGCGATTGGTATTTTCCACCCCATTCTTCAACAAGATAATTCATATTGGCGAGGGTTTCCTTGATTTTCTCAGGGTTTGCACCCGGCTTATCAACTTTATTAATGGCAAAAACAATTGGCACATTAGCTGCCGAAGCATGGTTAATAGCTTCAATAGTTTGAGGCATTACGTTGTCATCAGCAGCAACTATAATGATTACAATATCGGTAACTTTAGCTCCACGCGCACGCATCGCAGTAAATGCTTCGTGCCCCGGAGTATCAAGGAAAGTAATTCGCTGTCCGTTTTCAAGTTTTACATTGTATGCGCCAATGTGCTGTGTGATACCGCCTGCTTCGCCAGCAATAACGTTGGTTTTACGAATATAGTCGAGTAACGAAGTTTTACCGTGGTCAACGTGTCCCATTACTGTAACGATTGGAGCACGTGGTTGTAAATCTTCAACACTATCGGGAGCATCATCTACAATAGCTTCAACAAGTTCATGACTTACATACTGTGTTGTAAATCCGAATTCTTCCGCCACAATATTAATGGTTTCGGCATCAAGGCGCTGATTGATTGAAACCATCATGCCAATGCTCATACAAGTAGCAATAACCTGATTAACCGAAATATTCATCATCGATGCAAGTTCGCTTACAGTAACAAATTCCGTAAGTTTCAGAATACCCTGTTCTGCTTCTTCACGTTCGGCCTGTTCCTGCATGCGAGCGCTCATAATATCGCGTTTATCGCGACGATATTTTGCTCCTTTACCTTTTTTGTTGCCACCCGCCAAGCGTGCAAGTGTTTCTTTAATCTGGCGTTGTACTTCCTCTTCGTCAACTACAGGTTTTAATGGTTTTTTCAGTTTTTCTTTTTGAACCTTACCCTGATTTCCACCTTGTGCAAGTTTTGGAGGTTTTATTTGCGAATTTGCTTCTTTACCGACTTTGTTTATATCTATACGCTGATTGCTAAATCTCTCACGTTTTTTCTTTTTGTGTAACGTCGAAATTTTACTGTCAGTAGCATTGCCTGCTTTTTCAGGTTCAACTTTTTTACTTTCTAATTGAACTTTATTTTTTTCTTCTCTTTCTTTACGTTTTTGTTCTTTCGTCTTAGGCTTCGGACGAGTTGTCTGATTTATTAAATCAAGATTAATATTTCCAACAATTACGATTGAATTTTCAATTACAGGCTTTTTAACGCTATAAATTTCTTCAACCGGTTCATCGTTAGTCTCAGTTTTCTCAACAGCTTTTGGTTCTGTTTTCTCTTCTGTAGGTTTCAGAATTATTTTGTTAAGCTTCAGTACTTTTTCTGCTTCAACTTTGATTTCTTCAACTTTTACTTCAGGTTCAACTCTTTTAATTTCCTCTACAGGTTTTTCAGTTTTCTCTTGTTTTTCCGGTTTTTCCTGACTTTCAACAACTTTTGTTTCAGTTTCAACTTTTTGTATTTCAACCGGTTCTTTAGGTTGTATTATTTCCGGTTCTGGCTTTTCCTCTTGAATTTTTTCCGGTTGCAGTTTTACTTCTTCAGGTTTTACCTCAGTTTGAGCCGGTTTTTCAACAACATGCTTTACAGGTGCCGGTTTTTCAGGTGTTTTTGTTATTGCATCCAAATCAATTTTTCCCACCTGTTTAAAATGTGGAAGTTGATCCTCAGGTAGAACAAGCGGTATTTCCTCTACCTTTTTGGATTCTTTTTTAGCCGATAGGTAACCTTCAAGACCAACTGCATCAGTTTTTTCTTTCTGATGTCTTTCGTTGCTAAGTTTCTCCGACTCTAATTTCAGCGCCATGTCTTTATTAAATTCTCTGGCTAACAGAAAATAAAGTTCATCCGTGAGTTTATGATTCGGATCAACCGGAATTTTCTGGCCTTTTTTTGCCAGAAATTCCACCGCAGTGGTCATTCCTACATTCAAATCTTTACAGGCTTTACTTAATCTTATGGACATATATTATGTTTTAATCTTTTCGTTTTTTAAAAAATTGATGTTTGGTCTTTTATACATCGACCTGATGTAACCTACGTTTTACTGTTCTTCATCTTCGAATTCAGCCTTGAGAATATCAATCAGATAGTCGATAGTTTCTTCTTCAAGGTCAGTACGGCGTATTAATTCCTGACGTGGAATTGCCAGTACGCTTCTTGCAGTGTCGCAACCAATGGCTTTGAACGCATCAATAACCCATTGATCTACTTCATCGGCAAATTCATCGAGATAAATGTCTTCGGTTTCTTCTTCCTGATCAAGTTCCCTGAATACATCGAGTGTATAGCCTGTAAGCATACTTGCAAGTCGGATATTTAATCCGCCTTTACCAATTGCCTGCGATACATCTTCGGGTTTTAAATAAATTTCGGCGCGTTTTTCCGCTTCATTCAGTCGAATCGACGAAATTTTAGCGGGGCTTAATGCTCTCGAAATAAACAAACTTGTGTTAGCCGTATAATTAATTACATCGATATTCTCGTTGCGTAATTCGCGTACAATTCCATGAATACGTACTCCTTTTACACCAACACAAGCTCCTACAGGGTCAATCCTGTCGTCGTACGATTCAACGGCAACTTTTGCTCTTTCGCCCGGAATACGTGCGATTTTTTTAATTAATATCAATCCTTCGTGAATTTCGGGTACTTCAAGCTCAAAAAGTCTTTCGAGGAAAACAGGAGAAGTTCTCGAAACAATAATACGCGGATTGTTGTTTTTGTTCTCAACAACTGCTACTACTGCTCGAACACTGTCGCCTTTCCGATAAAAATCAGTTGGAATTTGTTCTGTTTTAGGTAAATATAATTCTATTCCATCTTCATCAATCAAAAGCATTTCTTTTTTCCATATCTGGTAAAGCTCAGCAGTTACAATTTGTCCTACTTTTTCGCTATATCTCGAAAAAACATTATCTTTCTGAAGTTCCAGAATTTTTGATGATAGAGTTTGACGTAGCGTCAGAATTGCGCGTCTTCCAAAACTCAAAAAGTCAACAGTATCGGTTACATCTTCGCCAATTTCATAATCTTCATCAATTTTTTTTGCCTGGGTAAGCGAAATTTCAGTATTTGAATCTTCCAATTCGTCGTCGGCTACTACGGTTCGGTTTCTGTAAATTTCGAAATCGCCTTTGTCAGGGTTGATAATTACATCATAATTCCTATCGGAACCAAACATTTTTGTAATCACATTTCTGAACGATTCTTCCATAACACTTATAAGTGTACGGCGATCAATGTTCTTCAGTTCTTTAAATTCGGAAAAAGTATCAATTAAATTGATAGAATCTTTTTTGCTCATGATTTATCTGAATCTTAAAATATATTTTGTAGTTTTTATTTCGTGATATTGAAACTTTAAGTTTTCTTTTACAGATGTTTTGCGTTTCTGATTTTCTTGTTTTACAAGTTTTTCGGTTTCGATAACAAAAAAATCATCGGTAACTTCTTTGAGTATTCCGGTATATTTCATACCTGATTTGGCAATTACTTCTACTTCGTTACCAATATTTTTGTTGTATTGTTTTAATACCTTAAATGGTTGTGTTAAGCCTGCTGAGCACACTTCAAGTTCGTACTCCTCAATTTCAGGTAACAGTTGAGTTTCTAAGTGTCTGTTTAGTTCTACGCAAAAATCAATCGAAACTCCATCAATTGCATCAATTTCAACCGTAATTTTGTTATCGGCTGAAATAATTACGTCCACCAAATAGTAATCAGTGTTCGAAAGAAATGATTCAACTACTTGTGTTACTGTGCTTTTTAAAATCATTACTTATGGTTTTACAACAATGAAGGGGACTGTTGTCCCCTCCACGTTATTCAATTTCGAGTGCAAAAGTACAAAATAATTATTTAATGCACAAAGTTTTAACAAAATAATCTCAAAACTCTATCAACTGATGATATTTTTTTGCAAATAATTAGTTTTACAATTTTTACTATTACCATATCTAAGTCTGCTTTTATACATAAATATTTCGATTTTATTCAAAAATAAATACCTATTTATGTTGCTTATTTTTGTGAAACATCTAATTTTGTGTTGAACAATCCCAAAAAACCAACAGTTAATCTTTTATGTACAAAATACTATCTATCAATCCCGGATCCACTTCAACGAAGTTTTCAGTGCATCACGATGAAAAACTTGAAATACTTCACACTATCCGTCATTCGGGAGAAGAGCTTAAACAATTTAATAATATATTCGATCAGTATAATTTCAGAAAAGAGCTGATATTAAATCAATTGAAGGAAGATGAAATTCAGTTGAGTGAGCTTGATGCAGTTGTAGGAAGAGGAGGGATGTTGCATCCGCTGGAATCGGGAGTATATGATATTAATGCAAAAATGATAGATGATGTGCGTATGGCAAAATACGGCGAACATGCATCAAATCTCGGTTGTGTTATAGCTTATGAAATATCATCGGGAATTGCGGATTGTAAGGCATATATTGCTGATCCTGTTTGTGTTGATGAGTTGCAGGATGTGGCACGCATTAGCGGATTACCCCATTTTCCACGTCGTTCGTTGTTTCATGCATTGAACCACAAAGCGGTTGCCCGAAAAT
Organism: uncultured Paludibacter sp.; assembly: GCA_964405245.1. GTDB lineage: Bacteria > Bacteroidota > Bacteroidia > Bacteroidales > Paludibacteraceae > Paludibacter. The sequence goes on along the minus strand of CAYONE010000047.1, from coordinate 24,374 downwards.
ATGCCGCTGCAAATGGAACAGTTTATGAAAAACTTAATTTGGTCGTAGCACATTTAGGCGGTGGTGTTTCCGTAGCTGCTCACAGATCCGGTAAGGTAATTGATGTAAATCAGGCGCTCGATGGTTATGGTCCGTTTTCGCCCGAAAGAGCCGGAACTGTTGATGCAGGAGTACTTACCGAATTATGTTTTAAAGGTGAGTTGACGAAGAATGAAATAAAAAAAATGCTTGCAGGTCAGGGAGGTTTACTTGCACATCTTGGAACAAACGAAGTAATTCAGGCTGTGGAAATGGCCGAAAGCGGCAATCAAAAGGCAAAACTTGTACTTGAAGCAATGGCTTATAATGTGTCAAAAGAAATTGGCGCCATGATAGCTGTACTCAAAGGCGATGCAGATGCAATAATTATTACAGGTGGAATAGCTTACAGTCAGATGATAATTGGTTATATTACGCGAGCGGTTTCGCACTTTGCAAAAGTTGTGGTATATCCGGGCGAAGATGAAATGAGCGCACTTGCAAATGCAGGTTTAAGAGCTCTGCGCGGTGAAACCACAAAAGTATATTTGTGAAAAATTATTGATAGTATGAATTGTTGAATTGAAGACTTATGTTTGAAATTTCTGAACTACAACGCAAATTTTAACTTTCAAAGCAATATTAACTGATGAAGATTAGTTAAAGTCGATGAATTTTGCACTTAATCGTTATGTCGATTTTAATTGACAAATTCCGATTCCGACGTTTTATAATAAAATCTTTGTTTCACAATGATTGGCACATTACTCACTTATTGATTTTTTTCTTCGGTTTCGAAAACTTTTCGTCCCAAAGAAGCCACATCCCAAAAATCAAACCATAAAAAAGGTATTTAAAAAGATGCTCATGTATAATATCGAACCATTCAGGACGAAAATTTATTACATGTGTTATGGCTGCAATTCTGAAAATATTAAACAGATAAGTTACTAAAATTCCTAATGGGATATACCAGAGTTTATCTCTTACTGGTCCACGATAAAGCGCTATCAAACAGAAAAAAATATACGCCTGCTTTATTCCTGAACATGCCCATACTATCCGTACGGCATTATTGTTTTCGTATCGGAGAATATTATATTCTTCGAAATTTAATTTATAACCAAAAAAAGTTATGATTCTGTGTACAGTATGAGCAATGTGGTTTGCCATAAAATTAAACGGATCGGAAATATTTATACCAAAAAAAGTTACCAATGTATCCGATTCATCGCCCAGAACTGTAAATTTCCAGAAAAAATGTGATATTAGCAGTATTATTATGAAGTAAACAGCTCCACTGTAAGGTTTTTCAAAAAATATTCGGATTCTGTCAATATTTTTTCTTATCATTTTTTACTGTCGTTAAAAGTAGTTTGTAACTCTTGTATAAGGAACAAGATTCAGTGGACAAAACTCGTTTTTCAAATATTTGTAATAGCCTGAAATTGCTATCATTGCGGCATTATCGGTTGTGAATTCAAACGGTGGTATGTAAACCATGCATTTGTTTTTTTCGCCAAAAGCATAAAAAGCTTCACGCAACGCCGAATTGGCGGAAACACCACCTGCAACAGCAATGTGTTTTATCTGTAAATCTTTCGCAGCTTTCTGAAGTTTGTTCATCAAAATATCCACAATTGTGTATTGCAGCGATGCGCATAAATCCGAAATATTCTCGCCGATAAAATCCGGATTTTCTTTCAGTTTATCTCTCAAAAAATACAAAAATGAAGTTTTTAAACCGCTGAAACTGTAATCGTAACCTTGTATTTGAGGTTTATTGAAACTAAAAGCTTTCGGGTTTCCTGTTTTTGCAAGTTTATCAATATGTGGTCCGCCCGGATAAGGCAAACCCATAACTTTCGCACATTTATCAAAAGCTTCGCCCGCAGCATCGTCTATTGTTTGTCCAATAACTTTCATGTCGTTAGCGGCATTTACCAATACTATTTGTGAGTTGCCACCCGAAACCAGCAAACACAAAAAAGGAAACTCCGGAAATTTTTCTCCTTCAATTCCCTGACTTATAAAATGTGCTAATACATGCGCCTGCAAGTGATTAACTTCAATAAGCGGAATGTTGAGCGCCTGAATAAATCCTTTGGCAAACGATGCGCCAACAAGCAGCGATCCGAGCAAACCCGGCCCGCGTGTAAAAGCTACGGCGCTAAGCTGCGTTTTATCGATGCCGGCTTTTTTTAATGCTGTATCAACTACGGGAATTATATTTTGCTGATGTGCGCGCGAAGCAAGTTCGGGAACCACGCCTCCGTAAAATGCATGAACCGACTGACCGGCTGTAACATTGGATAATAGCAGATTATTTTTTAAAACGGCAGCCGAAGTATCATCGCACGACGATTCGATGCCTAAAATATAAATATCCTTCATTCTGGTTTTAAAGCTGAAAAAAAATCATTTCTATAACCGATTTGGCAATTTTTATGCAATCAGTCGTTTTTAAATAAAATACAGGCACTTTTTTTGTAGTTCTGCTGTATTTCTTAGAGGTTTTTTATTACTTAAATAACAAATTATTCCTTACTTTTGTAATTCAATGTCCAAAAGTATAAAAAAAAAGGTAATCATACTAAGTTTTCTGTTTGCAAGCATTGTTTTATTACTTGCAGGCATTCCTGTTTTATTGCAATCCAATAAAATTCAGAATTATATTGCACAAACAGTAGTTAAAGAATTATCTGAAAACCTGCATGCCAAAATCAGTATTGGTAAAGTAAAATATCAATTTTTCAATACTTTGGAGATAAATGATATTCTACTTTATGATCAGAAGAACGATACTCTGGCTTGCATCGGAAATGCAAAACTGAACTTTCGCTTACGCGAATTTTTTAAAGGCAGGTTTATCTTTACTTCAATACGCATCAACCAATTTTTTGGAAATATCAATATTGACGAAACGGGAAAAGAAAATTTTTCGTTCATAGTTGAAGCGCTTAATAAACCCGTAAAAAAGAAAAATTCCACCACGGAATTTCAACTGAAGAATATAGTCCTGAAAAATTCAAGTTTGAACTATTCCGACTTCCGTCATAATCTTGATTTGCCGAAAGGCGTAATGAATACAGCGCGCCTTCGTCTGAAAAATATAAATGCAAGAATTAATGTAGATATTATCAGAAAAGATACTTTAAGTGCTGAAATTTCGAAACTTACTTTTACCGAAATGTCCGGATTTAAAATTGAAAATGTTGCAGCGAAAATAAACGGTTCCGGTTCAAAATTTAAAATTCCGACCATAAAAATAAATTTGCCCGCTTCCGAAATTGATTTTGCGGATGTAAATCTTCAGGAAGATACCATAACAGGATTGGATACCACTTTCCGAAAACTTAACTGGAGTGCGCCATTAAAAAGCTCAAAGCTATCGTTTTCTGATTTTGCCGCTTTTATTCCTGAATTTAAAAATATTGAAGGTTATGCGTCGGTTAGTGGCAATTTCTCGGGAAAATTTTCGAGTATCCGTTTGAAAGACCTCGAAATTAAATATGGAAAATCATTTCTGCTTCAGTCGGACATTGATTTAAACGGGCTTAATGATATACAGGATGCGTTTGTTTATGCAGTTATAAAGGATCTTAAAGCTGAAAAAAATACTGTTCAGGATTTTGTTTCGGATATTAGCCGAAAACCTTTTATTTTACCCGATGAACTTAATCAGTTGGGAGTAATAAGTTACAAAGGGAATATTACAGGATTTTTTAGCAATCTTGTTGCTTTCGGGAATTTTACTACCAATCTTGGGATTATTTCCACCGATATTTTACTGAAACTTGATCAGACGATGAAAAATCTTGAGTATAACGGAAATATCAGTACACGAAGTTTTGCGTTAGGAAAATTACTCAATGATAAATCTTTTGGCAAAACTGCCTTCAATTTGAATACTAAAGGTGTTAAACCTGATAATGCACCATTCAGAGGTACTGCAAAAGCGCTGGTGCCGGAATTTGAATTCAACAATTATTTATACAAAGATGTGAAGTTCGATGGTAATTACGATGGCTCCGGGTTCAATGGAAATGTAATTGTTGAAGATAAAAATATCGGGGCAAACTTTAATGGTATAATCGATTTGACAGGGCAGCTACCGGTTTTCGATTTTGCGCTGAAAGTAAAAGAAGCAAACTTATATGCGCTTAATTTTATTAAAAATTATTCGGGCGCATACTTATCGTTTAATGGTTCGACAAAAATGACCGGAAATAATCCCGATAACATGAACGGGGTTATCAGATTTGACAGCATTACATTGATTAATAATAATAAAACTCTTAACGTTAATGAAATTCTATTTACTTCAACAACAGGCGCAAGCACTACAGACTTTAAAATTTATTCAGATTATCTGAATGGATCTATTTCAGGGAATTTCAGATACAGCGCTTTGCCTAATACTATCAATAAAATTATTCAATACTATTTACCTTCGTTCGCTGCTATTAAAAATCAGCATGTAATATCGGGCAACAATTTGATAGTAGTTGACCTGAAACTAAATAATACAGGCGAAATTTCGGACATACTTGATTTACCATATAAACTCGAAGGAATTTCAAAAATAAACGGAAAAATTGATGAGCGTTTTAATCAGATTGAATTTGAAGCATTGGTGCCGACATTAAAAACTGATAAGCAAACGTTTGAAAATCTTACAATGAGAATTGACCGTGAGCCACGCAGTTTGAAAATTGTTTCGCGGGCACAACTACTGGAAAAATCGGGTCCTGTGAAATTGTTTTTTACGGGCAGAGCAGCCAACGATTCGCTTACGGCACAGCTCGGGTGGCAAAATTCGCAACAGATAACCAATGCCGGCGAAATAAATACCTGTACTAAATTCAGGAAAGAAAACGGAAAAACCGCTGCACTTATGCAAATACTTCCGGCTGAAGTTATTATTAACGATTCTACATGGAAAATCAGACCAAGTAGCATTGATTTTAATTCTGACAGTTCCATAGAAATTCACAATTTCCGCTTCGAAAACAGTAGCCAATACATTTATGTCGATGGTGTAGCATCGGCGCATTCGTCCGATAGCGTTGCCATTACCATGAATGATCTCGATCTTGGTTTTATTACACATTTACTTCAAATTAAATCGCCTACTTTCGGCGGATTTGTTACAGGTAAAGCCAATTTTTACAGCATTCTGAAAAACGCATATTTCGAAACAGCTTTAAAAGCAACAGATTTTCAGCTTAACGATATTACACTTGCCGATGCAACAGTAAATGCTGAGTGGAACAGCGAAAAACAGGAAATTCAACTTTCCGCTAATTTTACTGACAAAACAGGAAATCAGGCTGCCATTGCGAATGGAATATATGTTCCCAAAAATGATTCGCTTGATTTGCATATTAATTCAAAATCGTTAAATATAAGTTTCTTAAAGCCATATTTCGAAGGAATTGTAAGTAATTTTCAGGGAGTTGGTTCTGGGAATCTCAGAATTTACGGACCTACTACATTTTTACTTTTCGATGGCGATCTTCATCTCAAAGATGCGCGTTTCAAACTCGATGTAACGCAAACTACATATCATTTCAGCGATTCTGTAAAAATGAGGCCGGAATCCATAATCATCAAAAATGTTACATTATACGATGATGAAAATAACCGCGCCACCGCAAATGGAATTATAAGCCATAACGGAATGTTTCAGAATCTGGTATATGGTTTGAATGTGCGTGGACGAAACTTTCTGGCTTTGAATACCACAGCTGCTGATAACGAATTTTTTTATGGTAAAGCATACATCACAGGTAGCATTGATGTAGATGGTGACGAAACCGAAACTAACATTAATGTAAATGCTGCAACTCAACCCAAAACAAAATGTTTTATTCAGATGGATGGAGCAGCTACAGCATCAGAAAATAGTCTTTTCAATTTTATAAACCTCAAACCCGGAAATGCAAACGGTTCAGTTGTTGACAAAAAACCTGAAGAAACTCCTGAAGTTAATGTAAAATTCGATATGATGGTTGATGTAACTCCTGATGCTGAATTGGAACTTATTATCGACAATCAGGCCGGCGACCAAATTACAGGTAAAGGCAGTGGCAGTTTAAGAGTTCAATTCGATACTTATTCCGATGTAAAACTCTACGGTACTTATACATTTGAGCAGGGTTATTATCTTTTTACGTTGCAAACCCTAATTCGTAAGGAATTTAAAATAGATAGAGGCAGCACAATTTCCTGGGCTGGAAATCCTGAAGATGCACAAGTTAATTTACGCGCCTTATACGGACTAACAGCTTCGTTGAGCGACTTGATGGATAAGGCAGAACTCGAAAGCAGTACAACGCGCTCAAGTGTTCCTGTAAACTGCGTGATGAAACTTACCGATAATCTTATGTCGCCTGCAATAAATTTCGATATTGATTTACCTTCGAGCGATGAAAGTCTTAAACAGAAAGTACGTAATATTATCAACACCGAAGAAATGATGAACAGGCAAATAGTTTATCTTTTGCTGCTGAATAAATTTTATACGCCGGATTATATGCGCACCGATCCATTGTTAGGAGTTAACGAGGGTTTGTCTTTTGCCACATCTACTTTGAGTGCGCATATCAATAACTGGATAAAACAATCGTTTAACAGCAGCAACTTTTCCGTAGGTTTCGACTGGCAAAAATCTGAAGCAGTTAATGATGAATGGAAAGCTCAGGTACTTTATCAGCCTAATAAAAGACTTATTGTAAATGGTAACCTTGGTTATCGGAACGAAAGTGCGAATACAAGCACCAATAATAATAAATTTATCGGCGACTTCGATGTGGAATGGTTGCTCACCGAGTCTGGAATTATACGTTTTAAAGCATACAGCCATACTATCGACCGCGCGCAACTTCGCGAAGCAAAAACCACGCAAGGTGTTGGTATTATTTATCGCGAGGACTTCAACAATTGGAAAGATATGTTTAGCTATTACTGGAGCAAAATTACCGGACTAAAAAAATCAAAGAAATAATGAATCTCAAAACAAAATTTTCCCTAATCTTTCTTGTAGTATTATTTTTTGTTTCAAATATTACGATTGCTCAGAATATCGACAGTGTTTTTGTTCATTTACCTTCAAAAATCAATCCTTTACTCACAAAGCAGCATAAGCTCAAACTGCTCGATAATTACAAAAAATCAATTGCTGATTCAGTTCAAAACGGATTTTCAGGAAAATCAATCGTTCTCGGTTACAGTCAGGAAAAAAATTATATCAAAGTTCTGAATTCCAAAAATAGTGTGATGGAAGTTTTTTTGCTGAATACTGAAAATGGGAAACAATTGATAGGAGTAATTTCTACCATTGGCGATACACTTAAAAACTCCGAAATAAAATTTTATAATACCGATTGGACTGTTTCCGGCATGGTTTTCAAAAAGCCTGTGGTTAAAGCCTGGATAGTTGAAAACAGCAGTTCAGAAAATGGCGCTACTTCTGCCTGGGCTGCCGATCAGGTTGTTGCAGGTTTTATCACGCTTGAATTTGACCCTGAAAATTTACAAATAAAAGCTCAACCATGCTTTCTTAAATATATTTCCAATGATGAAAAAAGCATTATCGAACCTTACTTTAAAAAAGATAGTTTGGTTTTTACACTAAAAGGCAATGAATGGGGAAAATTCAAAGATTAGCAGTTTACAAACTTGAATTTACCATTGATTACTGAAATATCAAAATTCAACCATTGTTGTTTTTCCGTCCAACCACGCAGCCATATTCAGCACCAGAAAATTCCAATTCTGAAACCCTTTATTTAAAACAGGTTCGCCGTTGTCGGGTAAATAATATTCGTGCAACGCGCCAAAACGCTCAAAATCGCGACCGAGCAGGATAATGGTTTTCTCTGCCAGTTCGCGGGCTTCATTTATAAATCCGTAATTTATCAAACCACGAAAAACGAGATAATTAACATTAATCCATATTGGTCCCTGCCATGACGAAGGATTACCGCTGGCACGTGTGTCGTACATTTTTTCGAGCGGCGATAAAGAGCGGATTCCTGAATTAGAATTGAATGATGTAGTATCTTTAAAATGTTTTTCGACCATAATTTTTGCCTGCTCAGGTGTTGCTATTTGCGCCCACATAGTCATAAATCCACTCCAAACGCTAAATCGTTGAATCAGGCAATCGTAAGTGCGTGGTTGCCCTACATGAAAAAACAGTTGTCCCGGCTGCAGTGATTTTATATCTGGTTTTTCAACCGGACGAAGATTCAGGTCAACACTGTAATAAAATCCATCGCGTTGATCCCAACAATGCTCACGCACTTTTTCTGCAAGTTTCACGGCTTCGTTACTGTATGTTTTGGCAATATCAGTAAGTTTTAAACAATCGGCAATATAAGCCATTGCCTTTAACTCTTTATACATTAAAGCGTTCAGAAAAATTGAACCTGAACTTCCATCCGGTCGGTAAAAAGTACTCGGGTCATTGTCCACACCAATGGCTTCATCGGTTTGCCAATACATTAATCCGGTGGCTTTGTGTTTGTGGAAATTCAGATATTTGCTCACAAATGCCTGAAGCGTATAAAAATCGTCGCGTAACCATTCTGCATCACCCTCCATATTTTGAATGATAAAAGCAGCGTGTTGTGCTAAAGTTGGTTTGTGCATGTTACTTTTCCACGGATTACGGGTTTTCAGCATTTCCTCGCGCGAAGGTGCATTACGTTCAATCCAGATTGGAATCCAACCGTCCATACCTCCATAACTTAATGAGTTCAGAACACAGCCTTGTTCATATTTCAGCGCATCTTTACGGTCTTTTTCTGTTCCTTTGTCTGTAAGAATTTGCCGTAAAGCTACATTGCTCAACCACGAATCCCAATCCCAAAGCATATCCAGGTACTGATTGCTTCCAGGGGCGAGAAACGGAAATTTTAGCGATCCGCCTGCCTCCCGATACATGCCTTTCATTTCGGCATAAATATATTTACGACAAATTTGTTTGTATTTATCTACGTTTTGAGGAGTTCGAGCGGGAAGTTGCGCTCCCGCGTGGCAAAAAATAAACCATGAAACAACGAATAAAACTAACTTTCTCATATTATTAGATTTTTAAAAAACAACTTTTCCAAAGTTTAGAACTTTGGAAAAGTTTAATAAACTGAATTATTTTTTGTGTAAGTTTTCAACATATTCTTTCGCGATGTCAACTGCAATGAGCACGCGGTCATTTCCTGCATTGTACGCAACATCAAGAGCAAAATCAACGGTTTTATTACCTTCATATTCGCCGATAAATTGTACTTCCCCATTTTTTGGATTGAACCACCAGCATTTTTTCTTAGCGCCGCTAATTTTCGACAAGTCAACCTGCATAGTTCTTGCGCTGTAGTTGTAAACCATCAAATAATCGGTACCGCGGGTTGCAATAAGTCGGTCGTAACGTACGCCGTTTTGCCCGGAAATAATGCTCTGATCAGGAACTCTATCGAAAAAAGGAAACGCGAGCATCAGCTTTTTGATGTATTTCATTTGTACAAAACCGGGATCTTCCATGCAATCGTACCATGCGCGTTTAGCTCCGTAAGCCGATGGAACGCCCGGACGATAAAACTGCATAATGGAATTATGACCATAAGTATGTCCAAAAGCTCCCGCAAAAACCGACCAGTAAGCATATCTGCGTACATCGTTGGCATTCCATTTAACTTCGTTAAAATCATGTAATCCCTGTGGAATGTCTTCGTACGAAGGCTCACCATCAATGACGGGTTTTAGTGGCGAAAGAGAAAGCGCTTTTTCCACATACCTCCAGTTGTCTTCTTCTGTATTTTCTGCTATAGTATAATCTCCATCGCCTTTGCGCTGTCCGTAACGGCGATGCCCACTTTGATACATATTGAAATCAAGCCACTCTGCATTGTTAAACCAGGTTGATGAACAGGTTCTACCGCGGGGATGATAAGTCATGATGTGATTTTTATCAATAGTGCGAATTGCCAACGCAAGCGCTTCCCAAACTTCTGTTTTTACATCGCCGCGAATATCACCACCGATGAACCAGATAATATTCGGTGAATTTTTATAGCGTTCTGCCAGAAACTTTCCATAAATCTGTGCTTGTTTTACATCCATTTTGCCTGACTGAACCAGGCCACCCCAAATACAAACCATGCCGATATAAATTCCGCGTTTCTCAGCTTCTTTTATGATATAATCCATGTGATCCCAATAACCGTAAACACCTTTTTTGTTGATGTTTTTAAAGTCCCAACCTTCGGGCATCGACGATTGTCCGAATTTATTAAATGCAGGAACATCGTTGATAGTTTGCACCTGAACTACATTATAGCCGTTTTTTGAACATTGCGACAAATAGAAATCAACCTCATCACGGTCGGTACGCTCAGGCAATAACCATCCGGTTTCGCCCAACCAAAAGAATGGTTCGCCGTTTTCGTGTTGTAAATAGCGACCGTTTTCACTCACTTTGAGTTTTCCATTGTCCCATGGACGTTTAAATTGCCGGTTCTGTGCCGTTGTGAAAACGGTTACCATTAGAAATGCGATAAATAGAAGTTTCTTCATTTTGATTTTGAATTTTATATTGTTTTAAAACCGCCCCAAGCCCCTAAAGGGGATGTTGATTAGCTTTGTGAATTGTAAATCAGTTAAATATATAAAACTGCGCTATTTAAGTCCCCTTTAGGGGATTTAGGGGCAGATCACGTATTCTTTTCCTTTCTCAGTTTTCAAATCGTAAAGAAATGTTTTTTTCAATTCTATGGAATTCAGCTTAGCATTCGGATTAATAATTGGTTTTGGCGTGGGATTCAATTTATAAAGCGGATTAGGATTATCACCATACGCACTTTTCATATCTACGGTCATTCTTTGTTCCCCCTTTAGGGGGTTAGGGGGCAGCTCAGCTCTCAGTTCTGTATGCGAACGTAACCTGCAAATACCACCATTTCGTGAACGGATTACAACTTTTTCAAGTTTCCCATCGCTCCATTTTATATCCATTTCGAAGCCACCACGCGCAACAAGTCCCTTTATTTCACCGGCTTTCCACACCGAAGGCAAGGCAGGCAAAAGGTAAATATAACCATCGTGGCTTTGCATCAGCATTTCAGCAATACCGGCTGTGCAACCAAAATTTCCATCAATCTGGAAAGGCGGATGAGCATCGAAAAGATTTGGATAAGTTCCGCCACGTTTCGGCTCATTGCGTACAAGCGTCAATTGGTCTGTGATGAGTTTGTAGGCATGGTCGCCATCGAGCAGGCGTGCCCAGAGGCAGACTTTCCACCCCATACTCCATCCGGTAGAAGGATCGCCGCGGGCAATAAGCGAAGTGCGGGCTGCATCGAAAAGTTCGGGCGTGCGCAAAGGAGAAATCTGATTACCGGGATATAAACCCCAAAGGTGCGAAACATGTCTGTGCTGATCTTTCGGGTCGTCCCAGTCGTGCATCCACTCCTGCAACTGACCCCATTTACCAATTTGCATAGGCGCCATTTTCATCAGATTCAATTTTAGTTTGGTCGCAAATTCAGCATCAACATCAAGAATATCCGAACATTCAATTACAATATTAAATAGATTGGAAACCAATTGATTGTCCATGGTTACGCCCGCTGCTGTGGTTGATTTACGTTGACTTACGGAGTGTGCATTTTCAGGAGAGTTAGATGGCGCTACAACTAACCATTTATTTTCAGGTTCAATAACCATTACCTGATCGAAAAACACTGCGGATCTTTTTATTATAGGATAAACCGAACGGAGAAATTCAACATTACCGGTAAATAAATAATGATCCCACAAATGACTTACCAACCACGCGCCCCCCGATGGCCACATTCCTGAAGGTGCACGGTCGACTGGCCCGGTAATTCGCCAAATATCGGTATTGTGATGCAGCACCCAACCTTCGGCGCCATACATAATGCGTGCGGTTTCAGTGCCTGATTCACTTACTTCTTTAATCAACCGGAAAAGTGGCTCGTTTAATTCCTGAAGATTTGTAATGTCGGCAGGCCAGTAATTCATCTCCAGATTTATGTTGGTAGTATATTTGCTATCCCACGAAGGAAACATCTTATCGTTCCATATTCCCTGTAAATTAGCCGCCTGGCCGCCCGGTTGTGATGAACAAATCAATAAATAGCGTCCTAATTTATAATAAGTTGCCACCAAATGCGCATCATTGGTTTTGGTAAAGTTTTCAACACGTTTATCAGTTGTTTCCTTTGATAAATTCGGACCCAAATTGAGGGTTGAACGTTTCATAAATTGCTGAAAAAAACTGGTGTGTGAGCGAACAGCTTTTGCATAATCAACCTTCAAAGCTTTATGCAGATACGTTTTTGCCCGTTCAACTTCATTGGCAGAAATATCTTTATAATTTACAAAATTCGTAGCTATGGATACATAAAGTACGGCTTCATCAGCATTTTCAACCGACAAAATTCCATCTTTCGAAATCATTTTTCCGCCTTTGATTTTTGCTGTTAATCGTCCGTTAAATTTTACCGAACCTTTCAATCGTTCGTGCGTTGGCGTTACACCTTTCAATGTAACTTCATTGCCTTCCGAGGCAATAAAAACATCCTGTTGAGGGGAAGTTAGTTGTGCGTTAAAGGTTATTTTTTTCTTTTTAGAAGCTGATAATTTCACAATTACCACCTGATCGGTAAACGAAGTGAAAGCTTCACGTGTGTAAGTTATGCCATCGACCTTGTAACGAACGGTTGTGCGCGCCGAATCAAGATTCAAATCGCGGTAATAATCGGTATAACGCGAATGTCCGGGAAAAGCTATGCGTAAATCGCCAAAAGTCTGATAGGGCATACCGTGATTGGTTTGCGACATAACTTTTTCGGTGGCAAGATCTTGTGCCTCGATATATTTTCCCTCAAAAACCAGTTCGCGCACTTTCGGGATGTATTCGAGCCCCAGAGGATTTGCATTATTATTCGGTTGACCTGCCCAGATATTTTCTTCGTTCAGCTGAATTTGCTCCACCGCCGGATTTCCGAAAACCATAGCCCCAAGCCTGCCATTGCCAAGAGGCAAAGCTTCAGTCCAAACCTGTGCGGGTTTGTCGTACCAGAGTTTGTAATCGTTGGATTGGGCAAAAGAAAATAAAGAGAGATTCAAAAAAAGGAGAATTATCGATGTCTTCAATTGAAAATTAATCATACTTAAAATAATTATGAGCGTTTCACAAAAGACGCAATATTTTCGTTTTTGTAATCTGAAAAATACTCATAGAATAGTTGCTGATAATTTTCCTCAAAAATTTTGAATGATCGTAGCATTTTTTCAATATGACTTCCTTACCGCCTGTATTTGAAGCAAAAAAAACCGGAGCCGTTTTAACACTATCTCCGGTATATTTATCATAACGCATCGTCTTATTCCACTTTTACAAATATCGGTAGAACACGTTTATTCATATTCACATCAACCACAGTAAGTGTAAGTTTATGATATGGTTGAGTGATTTTTAAAGTTGAACCATCATTAAAAGTGAATGTTTCCATCCATGGAGTGTTTACAGCTTCTACCGGAACAGGAATGTCGGCAGTAAAAGTATAACTTGCAGGATTCAGCGGAATATCGCCTTCTGGATTACTGAAATTTATGTATTTACTGTAAAGCCATGCCGAATATGCCATCTCGGCTGTTTTAATTGCTACATTATCGCTTATCACAACACTGATATTCAGCGTGCTGCCTTTAGTTACACTCACTGTAGGTAAAACAACCATTTGTAAGTTTACGGTAGGCATAAATCCCCATAATTCTTTGGTTACAATGGCATTGTCTATAACTTTTGTTTGATCATTTCCCTTTAGAGTAAGCGTTTTGCAATCGGGAACTGTATGGTCGAGCGCGTTGCTGATATCTTCGGATGTTTCGCAGGATACCATCAAAATCAGTAACGGAATCAGGATAAGTTTATTCATTATTTTCATATCAAATTGATTTTTTTTGAGATTATTCCCAGCCGGGATTCTGAATGATAGTTTTACCTGCATTGCGGTACTTCAAAACTTCCCTTCGCGGAATTGGGTACCAGTACATTTTCGGATCGAAGGAGCGATTCTCAACATAGAAAGTAGTGTAGCTGTAGTTGCCGGTATTGTCACGGGTAATTCGCATACCTTTCACAGGTTTGTTAAGCACTGTCTCAGCATCCTTCCAGCGGCGCAAGTCCCAAAAGCGGTGTTCTTCAAAAGCAAGTTCGATGCGTCGTTCCCTTTTAATGTAATTACGCATTTCTGCCTTGTCGCGCAACAAATTCTTATCAAAAGTATCGAAAGTGCGCAAATTAGCGCGGTTACGCAAACGATCGAGTTCGGCGGTAATGGCTTGAAGTAAGCTGTATTGTCATACTCATTCAGCGCTTCAGCATAATTGAGTAGTATTTCGGCATACCGGATGTGTATCCACTGGCGCAAACTGGTGTTACCCTTGGCCATATCGAGCGACTGATCTACAAATTTACTCATATAATAACCAGTTTGAGTTGCCGTTGGTGTAGAGAATAATCCATCTTTCCCGCCAACATAACTTGCCACAATAGTATCTTTAAGTCTGCTACCATTGAAGAATACTATCAAACGAAGCCGGTCTTCTCTTTTCCGTGTATTGATAAGACTATACGGATCTGCCGGGTTAAAATCGGCCATGCGGTTGGGATAGGTTTTTGCTGCCATACCAAAATCGGCAACCAAATCCTCCGTAGGATTCATGAATCCGCTACCCTGGTAGCTCACCGGTAAATTGAATTTTTCAATATCGTTTCGATTCACCGCCCTCGATGAAAACAAGATTTCAGGGTTGTAGGGTTCGCTGAATATACGGCTGAGTGATACAAGACTGTAGCGCTTCGAATCGATAATAACTTTGGCAGCATCGGCAGCACGTTTCCATTTGTTCAGCTCATTTTCGGGATTGTTGAGCGGACTGGCAGCGTAAAGCAGTAGTCGTGATTTGAGAGCCAGCGGAGTCCAGCGCACCGGCCTTCCTCGGTAACTATCGTCAGGGTAAACAACCGGCATCAGATTTGCAGCCGAATCGAGATCAGCAACGATTGAATCGACAGTTTGATGAAAAGGAATCTGAACTCCTCCAAACAATTCATTTTCGTTGAATGGATTTATTACCTTCGTAACATAAAAGATATTGCCATATCGTTTTAAAAGTTCGAAGTGAAAAAATGCCCTTAGAAATAATGCCTGCCCTTTAAAATAGTCTCGTACATTCACACCTTCCTTCAATTCGGGAATGCTGTTTGTCTGCGTAATTATTCCTTCCTGCCCAAGTTCCTGCAGAAACAAATTGCAGGCTCTGATACCTCGATACATATTATCCCAAACATCGTCTGGGTTGGTAGTGGCATTGATGGCGTTTTTGTTAAATAAATGAATAGGAGAGCCAGAATTGGAACAAACAGCTTCATCGCTTGCTGCTGCCAGCATAGCGCCATTGAATCTGCTGTAGCCATCAGGCAAATAATTGTAAATCGAATTCAGGAAACCGGGTGCAAGCCTTTCATCAGAGAAAATTTCTTCCCGGGTTAAATTGGTATCAGTCAGTGGATCCTTGTCCAAAAAATCGGAACATGACTGATGAACGACAGCCATTGTCATTATCAGCAGGATTATCTGGAAGTTCTTCATATAGGATTGTATTGTATTCATAAAATTGATTGTGTTTTAATTACAACTCAGGGTTCAGAACCGCAAGCTAGTACCTACATTGATTACTCTTGTTTCGGGGTAAAGTGTTACACCTGCATTCGGTATTTCGGCACTAATATTATACTTGTTCATAGCATCGAAGGAAAACAGATTGTAAGCATTCACAAAGAAGCGCACATCTGAGATATTCATTTTACGAACAACAACCTCAGGAAGATTGTAACCTAATTCGATGGTTTGTATCCTAATATAACCAAGTTCTTTGAGCCAAAGCGTTGATGGTTGGTAGTTGTGCGGATTAGCCAGCGTGGTAAGTCGTGGATATACAGGGCTTTGCGAAACACCCCACGAATTCTCTGCTACCTCCCGGGTAATCTTGTTATTATCCTGCAAGCCACGGAATACATTGTTGGTCATGAAAAGACTGCGGTTTGCCACACCGGTAAATAGTACCTTGAAATCGATGCCCTGATAGTTCAATCCCAAATTAATACCGTAATTCCATTCAGGCACCGACGGATTGCCTATAGGTATCATATCCTGCGTATCGATGATGTTATCATTATTCTGATCAACATATTTTACATCTCCTGGCTGAACGCTTCCGTAGGTAGAACGTGCCCAGTTGTCAATTTCCGCCTGATTATTGAAGAAGCGATCTTCACTTATCTCGAATCCCCAGTGTCGGTTTACAACCTGTCCCTGCCTGTATTCCCATTCATTCATTCCGGCTACTTCTTCAATACCGGTAATAGTATTTCGGGCAAAGGAAACAATTCCACCAACAGCGTAACGAAGTTTACCCAATTGATTTTCGTGTCGGGCTGATAATTCGAATCCTCTTGTCAGCACTGAGCCACTGTTCACATACGGAAGATCTTGTCCAACATACGAAGGACTGGTATTCCACGTGCCAGTGATAATTCTGCTGCGGTCATGATTAAATAAATCCAGTTCAAGGAAAGTGTTTTTCCAAAATCCGATTTCTAATCCAAGATTTGCATTCAGTGATTCTTCCCAAAAAATATTCGGGTTCGGGATGCGACCCTCGGTAGCTCCATCTGTTCCGGCGGTTCCAAAGTAATATCCTCCTCCGCTGTAGAATTTCTCTTCGAAAGGATAACGATAACCTATGCCAATATTTGAATTACCAACTTTCCCATAAGAAGTTCTCAGTTTCAGATGAGTGAGGATCGTATTGTCAATCATAAAATCCTCGTTACTAATTGTCCATGCAAAAGAGCCGGTCGGGAAAAAGCCAAAACTACTGCCTTTCGAAAAGTTTTCGGAGCCATTGTAAGCGAAACCAAATTCTGCTGAATATCGCTTATTGTAAGTATAAGTTGCCCGGCCAAACACTCCCTGATTTCTGTAGTCAGGATTATCCCCATCGACAGTTAAACTTGACTGCATATAATTTATATCGGCCTGAATATGATTTTTATCAAAAAATCTGTCGTATGATAAACCATACTGATAATTCAACATAAGTGAATAATTAGTTCCCCATGATGAATACCCAAGCGAGATACTTGAACCTTCACCAAACTGTGTGTATGTATTGTCGGCATTTTGCTGATATACAGCATACGACTGACCTTTGGAACGTGCATATTCTTTTACGGCATCAAATCCGAATAAAGCATTAGCCGAAAGCCCTTTAAGAATTTTATCCAACTTTAGATTCCCAGTTACAGTTCCTTGCAAATACCGGCTATACCTATCCTGGAAACCACTTTTAGCAATCATACCATAAGGATTATAATTATACACCGATGAGCCTGCAATAGAACTATCCTGATTTAGCACAGACATAGTTGGTGGTAATTTTGACAATGCTGATATTATTGTACCCGCAGCAGTACCAGGAGTATGTCGGTTTTCGACACGAGAACCAAGATTTACACCTACTTTTAGGTTTTTGCTTAAATTTACATCTACTACTGAACGGAGTTTCAGTAAAAATCAGATTCATGAACATAAATGTTACCAAAGCGTAAAGTGTAGTTATGCGCCTATTCATTTTTATAACTCTTTTAATGTTTTGTTTAATTTATAATCAATTTCTCAGTATACCTGCTCTTGTCGGTTATTACTTCCAGAAAGTAAATTCCCACAGGCAAAAAACCAGAATCAACTTTTGTTTCGTTTCCCTGTTCTCCTTTAAATGATTTTACAATTGAACCGTCTGTTCTGTAGAGTTTAAAATGACTGATTGCATTAGTATTGCTAAAGTTTCGGATGGTAAAATTACCGCGCGTAGGATTTGGATAGATACTGATTTGACTCCTGTCCGACACCTGAACTAAATCAGTATTAGGCATGGTTTCAACTCCTTTATAAAGAGCATTTACCGGAACAACAGAACGGGCATGTCGGGCACTTTCCCATTCCAGTTTCATAACCGGATTTTCACTCCTGAAAACACCCTCAATCTCTATTTGATAGATATGTGAAGCATACATCGTGAGAGGAATTTTATATTCCTTCAAAATATTATTGTTGGGGTCATCAACTACAATAGCCCCGTTTATCTTACATCTTATTTTGCCTGAAGGTGTAAGATAAAGATTGTAATTATCGGCAAATTTGGTTTCCAGTGTACCATTGTATCTCACGGCAAATCCGGTTTCAAAATTGATTCCTTCGGGCAAATGATCAGTTCCTTCAAAATCAATATTTGCCTCTTCAGTTGTAGTTCTATTGTTGAAAAGCGAATCGGCGAATATCTCTTTTGTTAAACCTTTACCTTTTCCGGGTATAAAATTATCGATAAGAAAACTGATTTGTGAAAGAGTATTCCCGCTTCTGCCCGATATAATGGATAAAACGTTTTCACTCAACGCCCTGTCTTTATCCACTGCACCATCGCCAATGAAAGAACCGGAGCCTTTCTGAGCAATTATTGTCCAGTCCTTCCAGGCATTTAATTCAGTAGCCATCAGAATGTTGTTGTTCAGAATAATGTAGATATTGTTGTTGGCATCGCATACAATTTGATCCCTGTTCGTTTTAGATTCGATGAGAATGATATTCCTTTGCCACACACCCTTATCATCCCGGTAGAAATGTACAGGATATGCCGTTCCCCAAACAGCCACATTCGGATCTTCGTCTTTAATAAAGCCATTCAAAACATGTGGTCTTCCATTGTTATCGACACACATTGACTCCTGATTCATTAGACTCCTGTTTTTGGGAATTTTCCACACCATTAGTCCCGAAGTGTTGATTTTCAACGGGCTTGAACCGGATGTGCCAACTTTAACTCCTGCCGAATTGTGCCATGTTCGTCCATTATCATTGCTGTATGCATAGTATAAATCGTGGTTTGTTTCTGGTGCACTCGTTTCGCGCCAGCACCACGAAGCATGAAGCCTTCCATTCCTGTCAAATTCTATACCGTGAATATAAGGGTTCTGACCGGACGAGATGCCATCTATGTACTTCCCGATTGATGTCCATGTACTTGTAACGCCGTTATACTCCCACAAATAGCTATCACCATTGCCGCTGGTACCTCTTCGTAGCTCGAGTAACATATTGCCATCAGGTTTTGTAATAAAACGTGGATAAGTAACCTGTGTTACTGTTGTAGTCCCGTTAAGGTAGCTGATGATGTTGCCAAAATATTTAGCTGACCAATCGATTTTTTCCGGCTCATTGATAAGGTTTTTGATAGATTTCCGATATTTCAGATTGTGATTGTGCTGATCAAAACTCAGATGTATTGTACCATCTTTAGGACAAAGCCCCATCGATATATTGTAATGATTATCCGTCAGGTCGTTTGCACTCGTGTAATCAGTAAGAATTAGTGTTTCCCAGTTAGTGTCAGTTATTTTTTTTCTTGCCAGAGCCAGCTGATTTGTCTCGTTCCAGTATGCTGCATATTGATAATCTTTGTGCGTTTTGATAACGCTTTGGGCAAATGAAGCTACATTGGTTCCCGAATAAGGAGCTGTTTTTGAAATTATATCTTCTCCAAGACTTTTCAGACCCACTTTGACTGAAATTTTTCTGTTTCCGTTAGGACTGATATTTGCAGGTGTGAACATAACTGAATCATTTAACGTAAAATCTAAACACTCAGCATCCACAACCCTGTCGATGAGTGCTTTTGATGCGAGTGTGTAGGTTATCCAGAAATAGTTATCTCCCTCTTTAAGAATTTGGCTGCCTGATATTATCATACTTGATGTATCAGAAAGCAAGTATGATGGACCGAAACGTTTGTTGCTGTTAAAAATTGAATCGCTGCCGGTATAGAAAGTTCAGATCAATAATACATCCTTAATATTATCAGTACCGCGCATATTCATTGTTAAGCTTGTTAAAAGGATTGGATTTATGCTGTTTTTTGTTTTAACGCTTAATCTGAGTATCGGATTATTGGACGTCATCGTAAAAATGGGCGAAATATCGGGTTGAGTACATTCCGATGCAAGGTATTGCATTGGCTCACTCTGAACTGTATGTGAGGTTGCTGCCAAATGTAGCGAAAATATTAATGAGATTAATATTGCTACTGAAAAGCGTTTGCCAATGCGAGAGTTGTTTTTCATTTTACTTGTTATTATCATTGACGTAATTGTTAATTAAATTCTCTAAATCATTCTTCTGGATTTCGTAAGTAGGATTAAAACTATCTGAACGCATATATCTAATTAAACTATTATAGAAGTGTTTTACTTCCGGTTCAGCCATAATCTGATTGAAGTTTGTTGTGCATACCAATAATTTTCCTTTACCGATTTTAACTTCAAAAACAATTCCCAGCTTATGATTCCTGTCAACGTTGTCGATTATCTGCACTATTGGGTGGTAATCAGCAGACAAAGAGTCGAGAATCAGCGGCCTTGAGTTTTTCAGAATATTCCACCATTGCCAGTTGTTGTGAAATTCGGTGGGAAAGCCAGCAAAAACTTCATGAGACTCATTCACCAGCAGGCCCATAGTGCCGGAAGAAATAGGTTTTCCACTCCGGTTGTTCAGCGACTTAAACATGAGCCAGTTCCAAAATTCGTTGATGAACTGAGGAGCCATGCTCTTTTGTTCAATTTGATTATGTTTGGGGAAATAAAGCACCTTAGCGCCTGATTCCAGTTTTGAAAAAATATTGTCAGTAATCGTATCAGTAATCGTGATGTTCGCATTATCTTCAATATTCTCATCAGGATATACCCAAACAGGGTATTCATTTCTGAGTCCACTTTTAGACCTGATTTTCAAACTTAGTTTTAATGGCTTTTGGATATATTTCATGGAAGCTGATACATCGCCAATTTCGTACAGCGAAGCCTGTGCTACGTTTATTTTTCTGAAATTTCCCTTCGCGAATACTTTTTTACTGATAGTGTCTTCTAATTGCCAGAAAACAGTTTGATTTGTCAGTTTCTGAGCACTGTAATTGAAAAATTTCAATTTAATACGGAAGGTTTCAGAAGTTGACCAGCAGTATTTTTGAAATTCTGCAAGAAGCACTTTGTCATTGCAAAAGTCTCTGAATCTTTCCGGACTGATTATTCCCTTGCTTTCCATGAATGAATTCAGAATACCAACCAGCGCTGTTCCCTGTCCCGGGTAGTCCTGCAAATCAAGCAATTGAAAACCTCCGAAATCAGGAGTTCTGAGGGCAGCTTCAATTTCTTCTCGGTACATGATAAGTGCCGAGTGACCGGTTGACTTGAAAAACAAGTCGGCCTGATTGGCCATTCATGCATTGGCTAAACGTTGCTTGTAAAGTTCAAAATTCAATGGTTTCAGAAATCCCGTGTATTTCGGAATCTCATCAAAATCGGGATAAACCTGAAACTGACCAATTTCGTGACCAATAACCGGCAGCTTAATTTTGGCTATTGCCTGCGTGTAATTTCTAATGGTGGAAGGTTTCAGCGCGTTAATCATACCGCAATCGTTACCTTCCGAAGCAAAAGCAAATCTTACATCGGTGCTGAAATCGTCTTTCATTTTCGAAATTCTGGCTGTACAAAAGAAATCATCATGTTTCTCAATTATGGGATTTGTCAAAAAGGCATTGGTTCCAATTTCATACAAATGGCGTGGGTCTTCGTTTTTGAGCGCTGCTATCAGTTCATCCATCAGTTTGCTGTTCCCATTCAACTCATTTCCGAGCGTCATCATTAAAAATGATGGGTGATTGCCATACTGACGGATAATTTGTTTAGCTTCATTACGCATAAATTTCAGCAACAGGGTGTCTTTTGCATTATATTCTCCCCAGTATGGAGCTTCGGTTTGCAAATAAATTCCAACATTATCAGCTGCAAAAAACGCTGCCCGGGGTGGACACCAGGAGTGAAAACGGACATGATTCAATCCGTAAGACTTGATTATTCTGAAGTAATTCTCCCATGTTTCTGTGTCCATGGGAGGTCGTCCAGTGAGCGGCCATAGACAACCATCATTTTTTCCTCTCAGAAAAACACCCTTTTCGTTAAGTATTAGCCTTTTACTGTCAGTTTTTAATTCTCTTACCCCAAATTGAATTTGTTGTTCAGCTACAACTTCTCTCTCGTTTGAAACTGTCAACTCAGCCAGATAAAGCGCAGGATTAAACTCATCCCACATTTTTAAATTTTTCCAAAAAGGAATTTCAACATTGAATTCATTCGTTGTTAAGCCGGATTTCATTTTTTCACTCTTCTGAGTAATAACTTTCCCGTTTTTCTTATCTACAATTTTTATTGCAAGATTCAAATCAGCTTTCTGAAAATCATTCACGGAAAGATTGATTTTAAAGCGAATAATCTTCTGAGCAACATTGCTGTAAACATCTGTTTTGTCGATACTGATTTCGGGCTTAGCTTCAATGAACATATCGCCTATCACTCCATTCCAGTTCGTTTGCATATCATAACTAATGATATGTGATAAACCTGTAGGCACCAGGCTTTTGTCATTATTAACCATCATAGTGATGGTATGCTTTCCGGGAGTGAGTATTTTTGTCAGATGATATTCCTGAGCTGCACTGAGCAAGCTATTTGAGCCTACATACACTGAGTCAATCCAAAGTTTAGTAACTTTGGATCTTTCGAGTATTAGTCGTATTGGTTTGTTTCGGAATGATTCAGGTACATTAATTTCCTTTTGATACCAGGCAGCTCCTTCGTAAGGATAGAGGTTGGTGAAGTGATAGGAAGTTGTTTTGCTAAACGGTTTGCATTGAAGTTCTTCGCTGAAATTGAAAATATTAAACAGACATTTACATTCTTGGTTATGGGTAATTCCCTTTTTGTTTTCAGCAAGGGTGCCTGGAAGCATCACATTATCAGTTAATTTACGATTATACCATGCATCCTTAACGCCATTATTCAAGGTATCGAAACTGAATTTCCATAGTCCGGATAGATCGATATGATTAACATTATCCGTTTTATTCAAGGATGCAAAACTACTAAAACAGACACATAAAAATAATACAGTCAGGAAAATAATTCGTATTCTCATGATTAAAAATGTATATTAATAAATGAAGTAAAATTCAGATTTTATCAAGTTCTTTCAACAATTCTTCCCTGTATTTTGAAGGAATCATTCCATACTCAAGCCTGAAACATTTGCTGAAATATTTGGGATTACGGAAACCGGTAAGATATGCGATTTCGGATATGTTTGAAACTTTGGAGTTTAAAAGCTGACGGGCATATTTAAGCCGGAAATTTTTAATAAACTCGCATGGAGCCATACCTGTCAGCGATTTTATTTTTCGGTGCAGGGTTGATTTTGAAGTAGACATAAGGCTTGCATATTTCTCCAGATCCAAAAACTCATCCTCAATATTATTTTTGAGTATTGTAATAGCCCTATTCATATAAGCCTGATCAATAGGATTATAATGCAGCATTTCGGTATCTGTGCTGGTGTTTTTCCTGTAATTCTCGAAAAGATGAAGCTTTCTTTCACAGAAATTGGTTACTCTCGCTTCTAAAACTTCCATTTCGAAAGGTTTGGAAATATACCCATCAACTCCTGAATTATAGCTCTCTATTCTGGTGTCGGGACTGTTTTTGGCAGTTAACACAAGTATATTCACATGATTGATATCATCTGTTGATCTTATTGTTTTACAAAACGTTATTCCATCCATTTCCGGCATCATCAAGTCGGTTATCACAAGATCAACAGGATGATCTTTAAGACATTGTAATGCTTTAATTCCGTTAAAAGCCGAATACACAGTATAATCTTTTCTGAAATATTTTACTATCAGCTCGTTAAGCTCCCTATTATCCTCAACAACGAGTAAACAAAAATCCTTTTGTAAATTTCGAACGGGTTTCAACTTCTTCCTTTTCAACAATATTTTCAACCTGACTTTCGTTATTAGCACTGAACTGGATTTCCTGGTCAGTGTAAACGGAAACAGATACAGGAATTGTCACATCGACTGATGTTCCGATATTTAATTCACTGCTCAGACTGATTGTGCCTTTATGCAAATTCACAAGTTCATTTACCAGTGATAAGCCAACTCCATGACTTTCTTCTGGTTTGTTGTGTTTCCCGGTATAAAAACGATTAAATATGTAAGGCAAATCTTCTTTCGAAATACCAACTCCATTATCCTTTATATCACTGCCGTACGAAAGTTTTCAAAAAAGCTGATTTTGCAATTTCAAATAT
>CAYONE010000046.1:0-33011 GCA_964405245.1 uncultured Paludibacter sp. | reverse complement strand
TAATTTTCACAAACGTATGATTAAAAACATATCAATATTTATTTACGATTACTTAATTTAAAAAGTAATAATATTATTTGAAACTTATAGTTGTTTCGACTGGTTGCAGTAATGGTGATGTAAATTTTATTTTCACTTCACCCGCTTCATAACCCCGAATGTAAGCCAAAATCTGTCCGTTAAAAACTCTGTGCCTGTTATCCGTGTAGTCGCTCATATCCGAGTTATTACTTGCTTCCAATCCAAGCAGACGTGCAGAACCTGAGATACGGCACGTAACTTCATTGTCGGCAAGCATTACGGGTATTCCATCTTCGTCCACAACCTGAACGACAATTTGTGCCAAAGCATTTTCATTTAAGCCTGAATTAGTTTGTTTGATAATTCTCAACGCATAAGGCAGTTTCGAAGATTGTATGGCATGTCTTACAATTTCGTTGTCATTATTATCCATTCCTGAAACTTCAAGTTTTCCCGCAGCGTAGGGAATATCCCAAAAAATAATTCCTGTGGTTTTATCATAATTTTTAGTTGCTCCAATTTCTTTGCCATTAAGTATCAGTCGGGCTTTTGCGGCATTTGTATAGGTTACTACCCTTATCATTTGACCTGCTGTATAGTTCCATACAGGCCATGCATCCATTGATGGACGACGTTCTCGCTGACCTTGTTCTGCTTCAAGTTGCGACCAAACATCGGCATTGTGAGTTGATGCGCCTGCACCAGGAGCGGGATAAGTTCCAATATATGCCATTGGTTTTTCAGCCCAAAGTGAAGCTCGGAAATATCCACGTGGCTTTTTAAATCCACCGAAATCGAGCAAGCCCGAATAAAAACCGCGTGAAGGCCAGCGTCCTGATTCGCCTAAATAATCTATTCCTGTCCAAAGGAATTGTCCGAATACGAATTCATTGTCGGTAACAGCTTTCCAGGCTTCTAAATCATGGCGGTTTTCGCTGCCATAAATCACCCGTTTCGGATAACGAGCATGGTCGGTTTTATACATACTTTCAGTGTAGTTATATCCGGCAATGTCCAGCGCCGATGGATATTCTGTTTCGTTTGACATGGCAACGCCTGCCAAGCCGGCTGTTACTGCACGCGAAGGATCGTATTTGCGAACTACAGCAGCCAAACGCTTGGCAATTCCTCCCAAACGCATTGCATCAGGAGCGTCTTTTTTGTAACCGCCAAAAATGGGTTGTGTAAATCCGGTATTACTTCCACCGGCGAGAACCGGATGCGAGTATGGGTCGTTTGGATAATCTACTTCATTGCCAATACTCCATGCAAAAATTGAAATATGATTTCGGTCGCGCCGAACCATGTCGGCTAAATCACGTTCGCCCCATTCTTCAAAAAAGTCAAAAGTTCCCTGAAATCCCGGAGTTCCTACATTCCAGCCTTCGAGCCATTTGCGTTTGGGAAATTCCCATTCGTCAAAAGCTTCGTTCATGACAAATAAACCTATTTCATCGCAAATTTCGTAAAGATGTGGCGCTTGTGGATTATGACTTGTACGAATTGCATTACATCCCAATTCTTTGAGGGCAATCAAGCGGCGTTTCCAAACTTCTTTATATGAGGCAGCACCAAGTACACCCGCATCGTGATGCAGGCAAACTCCTTTCATTTTCATCCATTCGCCATTGAGTGCAAAACCTTTGTCGGGGTCGAAAGTGAAAGTGCGGATTCCGGTTTTTGTTTGGTTTTCGTCAATAAGTTTTCCGTTTTGAAAAACTTTGGTATTAAGTGTATAAAGGGTAGGAGTCTTCAAATTCCAAAGCATTGGATTTTTTACATTTAATTTTGATGGTGAAGTTACAGTTGCTCCCGCTTCAATTTTTATTTTTCCTGAACTCTTTGCTACCGATTTTCCTTCGGGGTTAAGCAATTCATTTTCTACAACAACATTAGTTGCAACCGAAGTTTGGTTTGTGATTTCAACAGATGCATTTACAAAAGCCTGATTTTTTGATTTTACTTCAGGATAAACATATACACCCCATTGCGAAATGTGAACCGGATTTGCGTAAACAAGATAAACATCGCGATAAATGCCCGAGCCGGCGTACCAGCGCGAGTCTGCCTGTTGGCTATGGTCAACTTTAACAGCTATAACATTTTCTTTCCCGAATTCAACGTATTGAGTTGCATCGTGCATAAATGAGATATAACCATTGGGACGTTTGCCAAGCAATTTACCATTGATATAAACTTCGCTGCGGTTATAAACGCCTTCAAAATAGAGATAAACTTTTTCTCCTTTTCTGCTCTCGGGGATATTTATGTTTTTCCGATACCAGCCAATTCCACCCGGAAGAAATCCTGTGCAACTGTACAGTGTGGGACTTAGATGTCCTCGTACGCTCCAATCGTGAGGCAGGTCAATCTTTTGCCATTGGCGGTCGTTGAAGTTTACTTGAAATGCTTCATTAATATCACCAAGCCGGAATTTCCAACCCTGAAAAAGTTTTTCAGATTTTCCGAATGAAACCTGTGCGGATAAAGTGATTGCAGTGAAAACAAACACTGCAAAAAATAAGATTTTTCTCATATTTATAAGATGAAATTGATAATCGTATTGCTTTTAAAAATTGATTGAGCGCTTTAAGCATTCAAAATTAAAAAAATCATTTTTTACTTTGGTGGATAATAATACCGAATATGATATTGTACACCTAAATGATTATTTTTTCATCTTTTTGAACAATGAAATTACTGTACAATTTATCTGTAAGATTGTAAATTGTCAGGCAGTTTGGAGAGGATTGAAGATATTAAAAATTAAGGAATAGGAAGAATATAATGTCGAAATTTTTGATAGCTATTTTTAAATGGATTTTGGACTTGAGTGAGGGCGTTTAGCGGGCTAAACAACCGAAAGAGAGTATAAAATACGTTCAAAAGAGCATCAATGATAAATTTTTGTTATTTGAAATTCTTATAAAATGCGACATTATATTGTTCTTATTACTTATCACATTCATTTACGTTAAAAAATTAATGGATTTGCGCCAATTATGGAATCTCCTTCAAATACAATATTATTTTCTTTGTTTGTAAATGTTATTAAAGCCGAAGAATGAGCGCAAAAATATGCCCCTGATTTGATAACGATTTTGCCATTTCCCTGTAATGTGAGTTTTGATCCATTGCGGAGCAATAAAGTTGAACCGGCTTCAATTATCAGTGTCGCATTATTTAGAATAATAAGATTTGCATTTTCATCGACAATAAGCGAACTTTTATCCTTCAATTCTAAAGTTGAATTATCGTACATGTTCAGTTCAGAGCCTGACTCGCAGGTAAGCAATGTAGGGCGGGCAAAACAACCGGAAACATTATCTGCTTTAATTTGGTTTGCAGATTTGCTTTGTTGCAAACTTACTGTCTTTCCTGACAAAATATTCATTTTTTCTTTTAATACAATATCGCCCTTCCAAATCACATTACGCTTTATATCATAATCGTCCCATCTGATTTTTACAGTATATGTTTTCATGTCGGCTGAAGAGGGATTGTTATCAAACATTTTTACGCTTAAACCTGTAAGATAAATTCTACGGGTATTCCGTATGCTATCAACAGCCATAAAAGTAAGTGAATCGCCAACGCGCGTATTCTGTATTGAATAATAAGTTGTGGTATTAACGGCAGTTGGATTTGTACTGATATCAAAAAGAGTTCCTTCGGATGTTGGAACAAATGCGTCCAAATTGTCGCCGAGCCACGGCATATTATTAAACAGTTCGCCATTTTTTATTTTTGAACCAAGATATTGCATCGAATAACTGTACTTCAGTTCTGATGTAAAAGAATTAACCGGAAAAACTTCAGTCTGGTCATTCACTCCTGTGAACGGATTTTCCGAAATATATTCATATTGAGGACGGCAGCTTCCACCACAATACCGCAGACAATCATCAACACGCGTTTTGAAAATAATATCATAATTTCCTTCGGCTGAGATTATACGTAAATTATCTTTTTCGTTTTTCGGATATACTATACTGTCGAACTGACTTTCGCGTATGTCTTTTCCAATCTGATAATAAGCATAAATACCTGCTTTATTTACATCTCTGCAAGTGCCTTTGGCCGAATAAATTTGTTCATCGAGTTTGCCGTTTTTACCACTCTGATGATTTTCGAGCCAAATATATTGATTTGATGATTCCTGTGAATCCTTATAAGGCATTTTAATTCGAATAGCATCGCCAAAGCTTACAAAGTCGCGCAGTGAAAAGGTTTTTTCACCTTCAAATTTTTCGACATCGGCATTTTGGTTGTTGGCAGCAATCGCAAAAGCGTTATTCGAGCTACTTTGCCAGCCAAGACGCCATCGCTCGTAACCGTTACAACTTGATAAACCACCATCGAATAAACCATAACCACGCTGAATTCCAATAAAAGTTTGCGGCATAAATACATAATCGCCTGTATGATTTCCGCCTGAAGTATGAAATTCATTTCCTCCGAGGAAGTAATGAGCAATTTCGTGACTCCAGATAGTTTTAACACTTGTATTAATGTTCCAGCCTCCCACACACTGATAACTTCCGAGATTATAACTATGATATGAATTTCCAAACTTTAGCGGAATGCGTGGGTAAACTCCCTCGCCTGAATATCCTGAGCCAGAGTTTGCGCTGCCAAAATTTAGTCCAGTTTTGGTTATAAATGTATTTCGAAGCACAAAATGAATCATATCCATTTTTCCATCGGGAATATCGGCTGAAAGTCCGGCAAAGGATGAACGGTCATACTCGCTAATGTTATTGTATCCATAAATGGTAGTTACGCCTCCATTGGCGTTTATCTGCTCGGCAACAGCATCCATAAGGTTGAAAAGTGAGAAATTTGCACCCGGATTTTTCGGCGTAATTTGAGATTGTTTGATGTTTACAACCATTAAATCGCAAAGTAAATTAAGCTGACCAAAAGAACTTTCGGAATATAACCTCGATAATGAACCTTTATATACTTCACTTACGTGTGAATCGAAAATATCGGTAAAATATTCTGGAGGATACATGTTGAAGCTAAAGGTAGTGTCGGGTTTCCAGTATGTAGTTGCCTGTGTTGTGTATTTTTTTATTGTATCAGATGGTGTTTGGTCGTAAATAATATTTACAAAAATAGCCAGTGCCCGATATGTGCCACGTGGTGAGCACATATATCCATCGGTGCTTTTTACAATGGTTTCAGCAGTAGTTTTTCTCTGTCTGCGGAGCGGTATTTCTGTTACATTATCATAATTCACCGATTGTTGAGTAAAAACATCAGCAATTAAAAACATCAAAAATATTATCGAAAAAGCACTTTTCATTTTCAGAATAAATTAATTGAAAATTATTTTTTGTTTACTAACAATTTTCCTTTATATATTTTATCATCATTTACAAGCTTATATGTGTAAATTCCATTATTCAAATTGTCAAGTCGGATTACAATTTTATCGGATTTAACTTGTTTTGTTAAAATTTTTCTTCCCTGTAAATCATAAATCATTAAGATGGCATTGCCCCAAGTTTGGGTTTCAATTATTACATAATCTTTTGCCGGATTCGGATATAAACGCACAAAAATCTTATCGCCCGAAGAAATTCCTGTTCGCGTTACCGGATTAAATTCTACATTTTTGTTTGACGTGTTCAGTTTGCGTTTGGCAAAAGTAAATCTACCTGAATTATTAGTTCCTGTTTCAAAAATTTCGTCTTCTGTAATTGTTAATGTACCTGCCGGACGTGAATAATCCCCACTGGTAAATGGAATATTGTCAATCCATTGCGGAATTCCGTTTTGGTTAACTTTCAGATTGTACAGGATGCTAAGAGATGGAACGTTAGAGTTTTGTAGTCCTGAAATTAAAAAACCGCCATCGGAACACTGATTAACCGAAACGGCCTTATCGTAAAGTAAATTGTCGAAATAAGCAGTTTCATTCAGTATTTCGCCCGATGAGGTAATCTTCATTAAATGGGGTTGTGTGTTGTAAATTGGTAATGTGGCGTAATTAAGCAGCAAAATGTAATTCAAATTGTCCGATAAAGTTACGCTTACTGGAATATCAGCTCCCGCATCACCAATTGTACCTGATGCAAGTAGTGTCCCTTCAAAATCAATATCGTACCAGACAATATCATTTTGCCTTGATCCGACAATAAAAATATTGTCATAAGCGCCTTTACACGATGTTTTAAATGTTTCCTGAAATCTTCCGGTCAGGTTTGAATCGCTACCGTTTTGTCCGTAGTATTTTATCCATATTTGCTGACCCTGCTTGTTTAGCAGTTGAGCGTAAATGTCAGTGTCAGTATTATTAAGCAAGTGCGATTTTGTGCCAAAAACAAGGTAGTTTTCATTAACTGTTAATACTTGTAAGGGTGAATGTAAGGCAATTTTATTTTCCCATATAATGTTTCCGGCTTCGTTAAGTTTGATGATTTTGCCAGCATAAGAGCTGTCAATTGCGCATAAGAGAATTCCATTATCAGTAGTTTCGAAAATTCCAAAACATCTGTCATGTCCTTCATTGCCAATTTGTTTTGTCCAAAGATTATTGCCCTCGTTGTCAGTTTTAATAATTAAAATATCAGATGTAATTATATCCTGAAAAATGGTATCGTACGGGATTTTGCAGTCTTCGCAATCGAGAATTATTGTATCAGTGCGAATAAAAACATCGATATTGGCAGCAGAATATAAACCACCATTTGAACCTGCAACTCCACTTACTCCTTCTGAATAATAAGGATTAGAATGTGTAAATCTAAATTCAGTTTGGGCAAAATTATTGTGGTAAACAAAAAGCAAAAAAGCAATCAAAAATAAAGTATTTGATGTTTTTTGGGGAGTTAAATTACTATGTG
The DNA here is from genome assembly GCA_964405245.1 of uncultured Paludibacter sp. GTDB lineage: Bacteria > Bacteroidota > Bacteroidia > Bacteroidales > Paludibacteraceae > Paludibacter. The sequence continues at coordinate 26,136 of CAYONE010000046.1, read as the reverse complement.
AATTTTGCATGGTAATAAATAGTGATTTTAAGTTAAAAAACAAACATAAACTAAACTTTTTTACTTCGAGAATAATATGAGTTCGAAGATACAATTATGTTTTGGTTTATAAAATTCAACGACCAAAAATTTATTATCATTTTACCACTTAATTTTACAACAATTTCAGTTGATAGAATTTACTCATTACTAATTTATTGCTAAATTTGCAGATGCAATAATAAAACTAATTAAACCATGCGATTAATTATTCAGTCCGATTACAACAAAATTTCCAAATGGACGGCAAACTACATTGCCGCAAAAATCCGAAATGCCTCTCCTACAGTTGATAAACCCTTCGTTTTAGGTTTACCAACCGGTTCAACGCCATTACAAACTTATCGCGAACTTATAACATTAAACAATTCGGGAGTAGTTTCGTTTGCAAATGTTATAACTTTTAACATGGATGAATATATAGGTTTGCCAAAAGAACATCCTCAAAGTTACTACACTTTTATGTGGAATAATTTCTTCTCTCATATTGATATTAAAGCCCATAATGTAAATATTCTGGATGGTAACGCTTCTGATTTGGCTGCCGAATGTGAAGCTTATGAAGAAAAAATTAAAGATGTTGGCGGTATTGATCTTTTTCTTGGTGGAATTGGGCCTGACGGACATATCGCATTTAACGAACCCTGTTCATCTTTGTCATCGCGAACTAGAATTAAAACTCTTACCACCGATACTATAATTGCAAATTCAAGATTTTTCGATAATGATGTGAATAAAGTTCCACGTACTGCCCTAACTGTTGGCGTTGGAACCGTACTCGATGCTCGTGAAGTTCTGATTATCGTAAACGGACATAGTAAAGCTCGCGCATTACGTCATGCTGTGGAAGAATCTGTTAATCATCAGTGGACAATTAGCGCGCTGCAAATGCATCCGAAGGGAATTATTGTGTGCGATTATCCTGCTTGTGCCGAAATAAAAGTTGGTACTTACAATTATTTTCTCGACATCGAAAAAAACAATTTAAATCCTGATAGTCTGCTTTGATTTTGTAATTTTCAATTTTTGTGGGTAAATATCTATTTTTTTTAAATTTTTTTTTCCTGACGACAATGCTTATGTAATGGAACTTTGTTTATGAATTTAATTTGATAATCTTCTCTTTTCTTTAAACAAAAAGTCGAAGATTATTATTTCAGGATTTAAAAAAATTAATATCTTTGCGTAGAACTATTTATTTAATTCAATGACGAATAAAATTTCTGCCACAAAACGAAAACTTATCGAAGTAGCGCGAAATCTTTTTGCACGTTATGGCAAAAAAGATGTTACTATGAACGACATTGCCGAAGCATCAAGCAAAGGTCGGCGAACTCTTTATACTTATTTCAATAATAAGGAAGAAATTTACAGAGCAGTTATCGATATTGAATTAAAGCACATACTCGACAGGCTTACTATTAAAGCAGGAGAAGTGTGTGAACCTGACGTAAAACTTACCAACCACATACTCACACATCTCGATGCTATTAAAGAAGTTGTAACCCGCAATGGTTCACTCAGAGCAGACTTTTTTCATGATATCTACGAAGTAGAACGCATTCGCCGTAAAGTGGATATAAAGGAAATTTCATTAATAAAAACAATTTTGATTGAAGGAATCGAAAAGAAAGTTTTTAAAAGAATGGATCCTGAACTTTCTGCAACGATTATTTTTTATGCTATTAAAGGACTCGAAGTTCCTTACATCCGTCAGAATATTAGTGCCGAATTTGAAAAAAACAAAAACAGCATTGTTGAATTCATATTTCAGGGAATTAAACGTACATCAGCTTATACAGGGAAAATCTAATTTTTTTTGAAATTGATTAAAGAAATATTTCTTTAATTGAGAAAATAGCAGTACCTTTGCACTCCATTTTAAAAAACCCATATTTATGGCTTTTGTAAACAACACTATGATAGTGCGCAGGGTGCTGATGTCTAAACTTATAACCCTGTTTAAAGAAGGTAAGCTTGTAAACGAAATCGACAGAATTCCGATTGAAATGTCGCCACGCAATGCGCATGCGCGCGGTAGGTGTTGCATTCACAAAGAAAGAGCAGTACTGAAATACAAAATGTTACCCATTCTTGGTTATCGCATAGACGAAGAAGAGGATGAGCTAACCCCATTGTCAGGTTACGCCACTAATGCACTGAAACGCAAATTTACTTCAAACAGCATTCTCACGGTAGTTGATGAGGCTTGCACTGCTTGTGTTAAAACCAATTATGTTGTAACAAATTTGTGCAAGGGATGTGTAGCGCGCTCGTGTTATATGAACTGCCCAAAAGATGCCATATCCTTTCTTGATAATGGACAGGCTTACATAAATCACTCAAAATGTATAAACTGTGGAATATGTAAAGATGCCTGCATGTATCACTCCATTGTTTACATTCCGGTGCCTTGCGAGGAAGTTTGTCCGGTAAAGGCTATTCAAAAAGACGAAAACGGAATTGAACATATCGACGAAGATAAATGTATTTATTGCGGAAAATGTATAAACGCATGTCCTTTTGGTTCGATTTACGAAATTTCGCAGATATTCGATATTTTGCCTGCTATTGATCGGGGCGAAAAACTGGTTGCGCTTATGGCGCCATCAATAATGTCGCAGTTTGACGGCTCTGTTTCGGATATAACTACAGCTATCAGAAAAATTGGTTTTGCTGATGCTATTGAAGTGGCTTATGGTGCGGTTGAAACTGCAAAGAGAGAAGGAGTTGAATTACAGGAAAAACTGGAAATAGGACAGCAATTTATGACAACATCATGTTGCCCTGCTTACACCGAACTCGTGGATAAGCATTTGCACGAAATGAAACCTTTTGTATCGCATACCGGTTCACCCTTATTTTACACTATTCAAATGGCAAAGAAAAAGTATCCTGATGCCCGTTTCGTGTTTGTTGGTCCATGCGTCGCTAAACGTAAAGAAGTTATGAACCATCCCGAAATTGATTTTACGTTAACATTTGAAGAAATTGATTGTTTGTTTACCGGACTTGATATTAAAATTACAGCCGAAATTGATGATAAAGAAATTGCTCCTTCTTATGGAAGAGTTTTCGCCCGTTCAGGTGGAGTTATATCGTCAATCCAAACGCTTTATCCTGATCTTGGTATTAAACCGCTTTCGGTAGCAAATCTGAACAAGAAAAACATTGCGTTGTTACGCGCGTATGCCAAAGGAAAAGCTCCCGGAAACTTTGTGGAAGTTATGGCATGTGAGGGTGGTTGCATATCGGGCCCATGCAGTAAAGTTGATTATTCTCAGGCACAAAAGATGTTTAAAAAAGCTATGAACGAAGTCTGAAATTTGAAATCCATTTTTAATGCCCCCGATTTCTTATAAATCCCATTATCTCATATAAAAAGTTATTGTTGAAATTTCAAGAAGGCAGGATTTGCGAGTTTTTTGTTAAATCATAATTACAATAAAAACATAATGCTTTCTTTTTCGTTCGATATTTCAAATGAAAGAATTAAAAACAGGTTTGAAAATTTTACTTACAATTGCCGGAATAATAAGTTTAGGTCTTGGAATTGCAGGTATGTTTTTGCCTGTTTTACCAACAACTCCATTCGTTTTACTTGCAGCAGCTTTGTTTTCCCGCAGTTCCAATTGTTTTTATAACAAACTCATGGAGCACAAGATATTCGGAAGTTTAGTAAGAAGTTTCAGGGAAGAAAAAGCAATTCCTTTGCACGTTAAGGTGTATGCTGTTAGTTTATTATGGATAACAATATTGGCTACAGTTTTTATCGCGCTCAGCGGAAGATTATGGTTGCAGATATTGTTATTAGTAATAGCAACCGGGGTTACAATTCATATTCTTAGATACAAGACAAAGAAGAAAGCTAAAAATAAAAACTCAGACAACTGATTTTCGGATGGTATGATTGCCTAAATTTCTTTTTAATGTGCAATCATCTTGACAAAAACCCGCATTAATAAGTCCGCTTCTCTTCAGGAAGTTATACTCCAGTTCAAATGTCGGTGAAAATATTCCCGAGTTTAAATTTTCCTCAATTTGCTTTATAGTCCACCATTTAGTTGAGTCAATATGTTTCGGGTCAGGCTGCAAGGTTTGTAATCCACACGATACAAAAACATAAGCATATACAAATTCTACCTGAGTTACATAGGTATAGTGAGTCAGAAATATAGGTTTTATACCTTTAACTCCAAATCTTTCGAATGCTGTACGCACAATGCACTGTTCTACTTTCTCATTCAGTCTTACGTGATTTGATATTGCAGTATCCCAAAATCCCGGAGCAAAAATATCTTGTTCAGTACGTTTCTGCAGAAATATTTTATTTTTATCGATTAAAAACACTCTGATAATCGGGTGCATGTATTTATTTTCTTCACGAAGGCTGGTTAGGCTGTGAATTGATCCGATTTTCTTTCCCTGATCGTTTACAACAGGCCACCATTCTTCTTTTATCAATCTAATTCTTACAATAGTTACGCGTATTATTTCGTAAACAAATATAAAAATCAGAATACTGATAAAAACATCACGTACAAAAGTATTGCTTTGTAGCTCGAAATGTACACTGGTTGAAAAGATTAAATCAAACGATAGAAAAAGGGCTAACAAAACAGTGAGAATGCTCATAAATCTGAATAGTTCAGCTAAATTATTGAGCATCGAGAAGTTTCGTGGAGAGTTTTTTAGGACAATGTTTTCGAACACGCTTTTTAATAAAAGCGAACATGCAAAAAGTATAAATACTAAAAATTCTGCTGTGTGATGTATGTAAATGAAATTGCTGAAGTTAGTTTTCAAAAAAACTATCAGAAATGAAATTGCCAAAAATATTATGGTCGAAAAAATAAACCATAATATCATTCGGCGATATCGAATGGCTATGTAAATAAGTAAAACCGCATTTACTCCCAAAGCAAATTTCAAGGCTTGTTTTTCTCCAAAAAAATCTTCGAAAACCATGAAAACCATTAATGGTAGAAAATGGAGAACAGGATTAAAAAAAGATTCAATAATTTGATTCCGCAACTTCTGCATGTCAGATAACTAATTGATGTTTTCAATAATTATAACAATGTGAGATGCAATTAGTTTGGAGCTAAACTTTTTTTAACTCTGATAAGCCATCATACGGCTGACATATTTACCAATAATATCAAACTCAATATTTACTGTTGTTCCTGCTTTGATTTGATGAAAATTGGTATGCTCGTAAGTATAGGGGATAATCGCTACCTGAAAAGTATTGTCGGTTGGATTGCAAACCGTCAGGCTCACGCCATTTACGGTTACTGATCCTTTGTCCACCGTCATATAACCCCGTTTAGCCATTTCTTTATCAAAAGTATACTCAAAAGTAAAATACCAGCTACCATCAGCCTCTTTTACTTCGGTGCAAACAGCCGTCTGATCCACATGCCCCTGAACGATATGTCCATCCAAACGACCATTCATCAACATACTACGTTCCAGATTTACCTTGTTGCCAATTTCAAGCTTACCCAAATTGGTTCGGTCAAGCGTTTCTTTGATAGCAGTTACAGTATATGTTTTACCTGTCATTTCCACCACCGTGAGACACACTCCGTTATGCGCAACACTCTGATCTATTTTCAGTTCATCTACAAATGAACATTCCATGGTGATATGCAGATTTTCCTTATCTTTTTTCAATGCCACAACTTTGGCTGCTTCTTCTATTATTCCTGAAAACATATAAAAATAAATTTACCCCTGACCCCTAAAGGGGAAAAAAGGTTAGTTTTATTAATTAAAAATTTATGACAAACATCTTGCTCCCCTTTAGGGGCTGGGGGTCATCTCCCCATCAAATACGCCTTAAAGTCTGCAAATTCCTTTGTCATGGCTTCGCTTTTCTTTTCACCTTTCATAAATTCCTGCAGTTTTTGCGGAATTTCAATTTTTTCTCCGATGATATTTTCTACAGTATCGAGGAATTTAGCCGGATGTGCTGTTTCGAGGAACACACCAACTTCACCGGGTTGCAGCATATCTTTCAGTGCCTGATAACCGCAAGCTCCGTGCGGATCGAGCAGATAACCAGTTTCCTTTTTGCAATTGCGCATAGTATCGGCAATTTGTTCATCTGTATAACTTACACCGCTTATTTCTGCCGAAATTGCTTCGTGCGAATGATTATACAAATCCAGAATGCGCGCAAAATTGCTCGGGTCGCCCACATCCATGGCGTTTGCCAATGTAGAAACCGAAGGACGCGGATTATATTTGCCTGTTTTCAGATATTCCAGAAAAATATCGTTACGATTGTTGGCTGCAATAAAACGTTTTATCGGTAATCCCATTTTTTTTGCAAAAAGCCCGGCAGTGATATTTCCGAAATTTCCACTCGGCACACACACAACCATATTATTAGCAGCAGCTTCCGAAATGGTTTTTAATTGGGCATAAGCATAGAAATAATAAAATGCCTGAGGCAGGAAACGGGCTACATTGATGGAATTGGCTGATGTCAGTTTCATTTTGGTATTCAGTTCTTCGTCCATAAAAGCAGCTTTTACCAACGCCTGACAATCGTCGAATGTACCATCTACTTCCAATGCGGTAATATTTTGTCCCAATGTAGTAAACTGACATTCCTGAATAGGACTCACCAACCCTTTAGGGTAAAGCACATACACATGAATGCCTTCCACGCCTAAAAAGCCATTGGCTACTGCGCTTCCTGTATCACCCGAAGTAGCCACCAACACATTCACTTGTTTGTGATTTTCTTCCTGCCGTTGAATAAAATATGCCAACATGCGCGACATAAAACGTCCGCCCACATCTTTGAATGCCAATGTTGGCCCATGAAAAAGCTCCAGGCTGTAATTATTCTCCTCCACACGAACCAATGGTACATCAAAATTGAGTGTATCGTACACAATGGTTTTCAACATATTGGCATGCACATCATCACCAAAAAGCATGTAAGCAACCGTATAAGCCATTTCCTGAAATGACATTTTATCGATATTTTCGTAAAACATCGATGGAATTTCGGTAATATGATCAGGCATAAACAAGCCTTTATCTTCTGCTAAACCTTTGATGACGGCATTTTCTAAACTTTCGCCGCTTACTTTTTTGTTGGTACTGTAGTATTTCATAACAATGACCCCTTACCTCTGAAAGGGAACTGAGTTAGTATATTTTCTTTAAATTTCTGATATTAAATGCAATGCTCCTAAAAGTATTCTTACTCGTCTTTATGGGTTAGGGGTATTATCAATTTCTGCATAAATTGCATTCCCCTGAGTAAACCATAGCTTCCGTTTTCACAAGCAAACTCATCATACATCTGAACATCATCGGGAGCTTCGCCCGGACGATAAATAATGAACGGAACAGGCTTGTTGGTATGTGTTTTAATGGCACATGGAGTTGGATGATCGGGCAAAATAGCAATTGTAACAGGCTCATCCCATTTCGAGACTTCATCCCAAATGGTTTTTACCACGCGGCTATCCAGATATTCTATCGTTTTAATTTTCAATTCCACATCACCTTCATGACCGGCTTCGTCGCTGGCTTCTATATGCAGATACACAAAATCGTCGGTTCTCAGTGCTTCGATAGCAGCCTGTGCCTTACCCTCGTAATTAGTATCGTAAAGTCCTGTTGCTCCGGGCACCATAATTACCTTCAGTCCCGCATAAACACCAATTCCCCGAATCAAATCTACCGCTGAAATCACCGAACCACTTTTCAGATGATACTGTTCCAGTAAGGTTTTCATATCAGGTTTATAACCCGGCGACCATGGCCAGATACTGTTGGCCTTGTCTTTCCCGGCAGCAGCACGTTTCAGATTAACCGGATGATTCTCGAGCAATTGCTGTGATTTCAGAATCAAATCGTTCAATAAATCAGCCGTTCCCATGGCCTGTTCGTTTTCAGCTTCAATCATCACATCAGCAAACAGCGTTCCGGGCACATCGTGCGGAGGAGTACATTTCAATTGCTTTTTTCCTCCTTTAATTTTCAATAAATGACGATACGAAACTCCCGAAAAGAAATGAATCTGCTCATTGCCTAATTCATTTTGCAAAAAAAGAATCAACTCTTCGGCTTCTTCATTACTGATATGTCCGGCTGAGTGATTCTTGATTTTGGAGTTTTCAATACAAATCAGATTGCAACGCATGGCCATTTCGCCATCCTCAATCGCCACACCCATACTTGCCGCCTCCAATGAACCACGTCCTTCGAAAACTTTGGGCACATCGTAGCCCATTACACTCATGTTTGCAATTTCGCTACCCGGAGCAAAGCCTTCAGGAATCGTATCGAGCATTCCACAACGCCCCAAAGCAGCAATTTTGTCAATTGTCGGCTTATTGGCAGCCTGAAGACATGTTTTATTTTGAAGCGACGCAATAGGCTCATCCGCCATTCCGTCGCCAAGTATTATAATGTATTTCATTTGACACCTCCCCAAACCCCTCCAGAGGAGGGGAAAAGCACATCTAAATAAATAATATCCCTTAATCAGTTTTTTTCATTTTCTGAAATTCTTAAATAATCGCAGAAAAAGAATTTCAGCTATTCTTCATTTCAATATGAAATGAATATCTCGTTTTACCTCACTTTTCCTCCCTTTTGGGGAGGTTAGGTGGGGTTTACAAAAAATCCCTGTAATCTTCCAGTGCTTCTTCAAATTTTTTCACTGTTTCATCCAGCGATATATAACTTTCGCCTCCAGCTGCGTTCAGATGTCCGCCTCCGTTAAATAAATCGGCTGATACTTTATTCGCTGGGAAAGTTCCCACAGAGCGTAATGAAATTTTAATTCTACCCGGTTCCTCGCGCATAAATACCGAAAATATAACATTATCAATCGATAAAGGCATATTCACCAACCCTTCGGTATCGCCAATTTTATATTCGAAGCGTTTAAGTTCATCACTGTTAAGCGTAATAAGCGCGGTTTTATGCAAAGGATAAATCTTCATTTTTTGGTACAGTGCATAACCTGTAAGTCGCAAACGGCTTTCGGAAAATGTATTGAAAACCTTTCGGAAGATTTCATCTTTATCAACTCCCAGTTTTAACAATTCATGTACAATGGAATATATTTCCGGACTGTTGGAATTATACGAAAAACCTCCGGTATCTGTCATCATACCTGTAAGGATACATTCAGCTCCTGCAAGATTGATTTTTGAGAAATCGCCCATGCGACAAATCAGCCTGAAAACTAGCTCGCTTGTCGATGAAATCTCGGGATAGGAAATAGTAACTTTTGCAAAATCATCAGGATGTAAATGGTGATCGACAAGAATTTTTGGTGCAGAAGCATTTCTCAGCGCATTTTCCATTGTTCCAACGCGCGAAAGAACATTAAAATCAAGAGCAAAAATTAAATCGGTTTCTGTCAGAATTTTGTCGCAAATTTCAGTTTTTTCGCTGTAAACCAGCAGACATTCAGAACCGGGCATCCATTTCAGAAAAGAAGCAAGCTCATCGGGAACGATAACCACAGGCTCCTTTTCGATGGTCATAAGGTAATGCCACAAACCGAGTGCCGAACCCATAGCATCGCCATCAGGCCCTGTATGAACTACTATCGCAATTCTTTCAGCAGCATCGATCAGTTTTTGAGATTTATGGATTAAATCTTCAGAAATAACTTTCGAAATCATTGATTGTTGAGGTTTAATGAAATTTGACTGCAAAAATAGCAAAAATATTGCTATAATTATCAGTATGATTCGGGTTTTGAATGGGATGAAAAGTTAAGTTGGAAAGCACCGTTTTGAGCAACAGCATAAACAGGTATGTTTCTTTCGCTACAGGTTTCCTTAATATGGCGTGTGTACCACTCGGAAATAGTGCGATCAATTATAATTTGAGCAGGAGTTATGCAATTCAAAATATCATCAATACGTGGTTTGATTTTGTTGCCTATAATCAGATAGTCAACTTCTAAAGGATTATCAGTTGTTTTACGGTAAAATCGATCATCGGTTAAAACAAGAATCTTTTTTCCTTCGAATACTGCAAATCCATCATTAAACCAAGGTGAATTTTCAATATTAATTATTGAATCAATTTTATTGTTAAGCAGAAAATTCCCCGAAACGCGCTTACATGCATCCATATCGGTACTAAAAAAATAACTTTTACCATTTCTGATAAAACCAACGTGCGTTGCGGAGTTATCCGAAAAAACCAAAAACCGTTTGAAATCTCTTTTGTTAATATTTTTCTGAAGATTAATTCCACTCCACACAAGTAAAAAAGCGAGAGAAACAAGCAAGGGAACGAATTTTTTATTTGCCAGATAAACCGAAAATAATATTATAAAACCGAAAATGGCTGCGACTTGCAGAAAGTTGATGGAGGTAACGGTAAGTGAAAATGGAAGGGCTTGAATTGCTTCAATTGAGATATTCAACCCTCGTAATAAGCTATGTAAAACAAAGGCTACAATTGCGGAAACATACGGAATGCCTGAAACTACAAAAAGCACTATGGCAGTGTAAATTATGAGCGTTGCAAACGGAATAGCCACAAAATTTGTAATCAGAAAATAATTAGGGAACTGATGAAAATAGTAAACCGAAAAAGGCGCTGTGCCAATTTGTGCGGCTAATGATACCGATGTGAGGTTCCATGCCCATTTCAATGGTTTGTTGGTTATGGCAACCCAACCTGCAATTTTCGGCTGAAAATATACAATGCTTACTACAGCGCTGAAACTTAATTGAAAACCAACTTCAAATAAAAAATCAGGATTAAAAAGCAACATGAAAAATGCAGCTGCCGATATGGTATTGTAAATCTGCGCCCTGCGTTCAAGACCCGAACCTATGGCAACCAGCGAAAACATCAGCGTAGCCCGAATAACCGAAGATGGAAGACCTGTAACGAAAGCATAAACCCAAAGGAAAATAATGATTAGTAGCGCCCGTAGAATTTTCATACGGGGTGTTTTGTCCATAAACCGCAACAAAAAGGCAATTACAAAATAAATTATTCCGACATGTAAACCGCTAACTGCCAAAATGTGCATACCGCCACTTGTGGTGTAATTTTGCCGTAATTCAGGATGTAATGCGTCTTTGCTGCCAAGTGTTAGCGCTGCCAATACTGCAAATTCATCGCCATCGATACCAAAACTACGATAAATGTTCATCAGTTTTTCCTGTGCGTTTTCTGCCAATCGGGAAAGCGATAAATTTGTGTTTTGTCCGTATATTTCACAGCGTCCTGAAGGAATATATGCAGTAGCGCCAATTTCCTGCCGTTCGAGGTAAGTCGCATAATCGAAAGCATCGGGATTTACTGCTCCATCGGGTTTTATAAAGAGTGTTTCGAGCAACAAACGATGACCGGAAACCATTGTAGCCGATGTGCTGTCTTTAGCAATGTACAGAATGGCTTTTCCTGTGGCAGGATGTGTTTTATGCAAACTGTCGGTGTAGCTTATCAGTTTAATGCGACAGAGATAAGAATTTTTCTTGGAAATGGGAGCTTCTGTAAGTTCAACAGCATAAATTCCTTTTTGGTCGATATGGCTGAAAGCGCTCTTGCCGGACTTCTGTTTGGCAAGAAAATAGCCGGCAGTAAACAGAAACAAATATAATGCTACACCAAATATCCAGCGGTAGCGGAATGCTGTTTCAGGTTTTTGTTTGAGATATGACACCAAAAACAGAGATATTGCTGCAAAAATTAAAATCGGCGCCACAAATGTAATGCCGGACACAAACCTTGCAAACAAAATCCCAGCTACCAGTGGCAGCAACAAACGGAAGAAGGGGTTGTTTTGAAGGAATGTCATAATTTAGGTAATTAACTTCGTTGATATTTATGCTTCGCATGATATGAGCCTTCGGCTGGGATTATGCTTCGCGTGATTTTATGCTTGGCATGAAGGCTAATTTACAATTTTATTTTTTTTAGTCTAATCATTTTAAGTCCTTTTGTGGTTATTGCTCAGCACCAGCAAAGGTATTTGTAATTTCGATTTTAATTTAAAAATTGATTGTTTTTTATCTAAGTCTCTGTAACGCTATAAAACTACCCTCCCGATAAAAAATCGGGATAAACAGGGGTTGGGGGGCTGAGTTGTAACTTTTTTAAGCCCCTTTAGGGGTTTGGGGTGTATTCTTCAATTCCGCAATCATCTGCACCGGATCGGGAGCATTAAAAACAGTACTTCCGGCTACAAGAACGTTTACGCCGTGTGCAAAAAGTTTGGCGGCATTATCCAAACCTACACCGCCATCTATTTGTATAAGGCATTCGGGGTTCAGTTCGTTAATCATGGCTTTCAACTGGTCGATGCGGTGGTAGGTTTCTTCGATAAATTTCTGACCGCCAAAGCCTGCAAAAACCGACATAAGCAAAACCATGTCCACCTCGGCAATAAAAGGTTTGAGTACTCCAACAGGCACATCAGGATTAATGGTAATGCCAACTTTTATATCTTCGGCGCGAATCATTTGAATAACTTCGTGCGGATTTTCTGCTGCTTCGTAATGAAAAGTAAGCATTCCCGCGCCTGCCCGAGCGAAACGCTGAACGTATTTTTCAGGATTCACAATCATAATATGCACATCGAGCATTTTGTGGCAGTGCTTTTTCATAGCTTCGAGCACCGGAAACCCGAAAGAAATATTGGGCACAAAAACACCATCCATTACATCGAAATGCAGCCAATCAGCTTCGCTGCGGTTAATCATTTCCGAAACTGCCTGCAAGCTACTGAAGTCGGCTGCTAAAATTGAAGGAGAGATTATGCGTGTCATAAATTACAGATTTTTATTACTCAAAGGTGATATACAAAAATAGAAAAAGTTTTGGATAAAGCTGATGAAACTGATGAAATGAAAATAAAAAAGGCGAGTTGCCCCGCCTTAAATGTTTTCACAACGGAATAATCCTTATTGTGATTTGCTTCAAAAATTGTAAGGCAAATATATGTGATAAAATTATAATAAACAAATATTTTGACATTAAAATTAATTTTTTTAACTTTAAAGCCTCTTTAAAACTTTAAAATTCTTTTTATTATGAAGAAAATATTAGGACTGGATTTAGGTACAACCAGCATAGGTTGGGCTTCTGTAATTGAAGGAGAAACACAAAGTGAATCTGAAATCAAACAGCTTGGAGTTAGAGTTAACCCCTTGACCGTTGATGAACAAACCAACTTTGAAAAAGGAAAACCGCTTTCTACAAATGCTGACCGTACCCTTAAGCGAGGCGCAAGGCGAACTTTAGATCGTTATCAATTGCGCAGAGAAAATTTGATAGATGCTTTGACTAAAGGCAATGTCATAAATGCCGAAACTAAACTTAACGAAGATGGAAAGCAAACTACTTTTCAGACATGGGAGTTAAGAGCAAAAGCAGCCAAAGAACGTATTGAGCTAAACGAATTCGCAAGAGTGCTTCTTGCAATCAATAAAAAACGTGGTTATAAAAGCAGTCGCAAAGCAAAAAACGAAGATGATGGTCAGGCTATTGACGGGATGGGAATTGCAAAAAAACTTTACGAAGGAAATCTAACTCCGGGACAATATGTTTTCCAATTAATGCAGAGCGGTAAGAAAGCAATTCCTGATTTTTATCGTTCCGATTTGCAAAATGAGTTTGATAAAGTGTGGAATTTCCAAAAACAGTTTTATTCTGAAATCCTTACAGATGAATTTTATAAAGAATTGAAGGGGAAGGGACAAAGAGCTACATCTGCTATGTTTTGGAATAAGTATAATTTCAATACAGCCGACATAAAAGGCTTGGAAGATAGCCTCAAGGATATTAATACAATAAAATTTGATGCACGTACCCAAAAGAAATTGCAGGCCTACAAATGGCGTAGCGATGCTGTATCAAAACAATTGGACAAAGAACAAGTTGCTTTTGTATTAACCGAAATCAACAGCAATCTCAATAATTCAAGTGGATATTTGGGCGCAATTTCAGACAGAAGTAAGGAATTGTATTTTAATCAACTGACCGTTGGGCAATACCTATTCAATCAATTATTGGAAAATCGTCACACTTCGCTGAGAAATCAAGTGTTTTATCGTCAGGATTATATAGATGAGTTTGAAAAAATCTGGACAATTCAAGCTCAATTTCATCCTGAACTGACAGAAGAACTTAAGGAAGATGTTCGCGACATCGTCATTTTCTATCAACGTAAACTTAAATCTCAAAAAGGTTTAATCAGCTTTTGTGAGTTTGAGAATAAAGAAATAGATGTAAATGGAAAAAAGAAAACAATAGGACTTCGTGTTGCTCCAAAATCATCACCATTATTCCAGGAATTCAAAATTTGGCAAAATCTTAATAATGTTCTGATTAAAAAAGCAGGAAGTAAGAAACGAACCATCAAAAATGAAACATCTTTGTTTGAAGAAGAGAAGGAAATATTCGATCTAAGTTTAGATGCCAAAAAACAAATTTTCGACGAACTAAATATAAAGGGTAATCTTACTTCTAAATCCGTTATTGAATTATTAGGCTACAAACCGCAAGATTGGCAAATGAACTTTAGCCAATTGGAAGGCAATCGTACCAATCAGGCTTTATATAATGCTTATCTGAAGATATTGGAAATTGAAGGTTATAATGAAGACTTATTAAAGCTTTTTGATGCCGACGTAATCAACGTTAAAGATTTAAAAACACCTGCACTTGAAATAAAAGAAATGGTGAAATCTATATTTCATGTATTAAATATTAATACTGAAATTTTAGAATTTGATGCTGAGTTAGAGGGAAAAGAATTTGAGAATCAGGCTTCATATCAATTATGGCATTTATTGTATTCGGCAGAAGATGATACTAAGAAATATAGCGAAGATGATAAATTGCTCTATGGCAATGAAAATATCGGTTTAAAGAAACAACTCTGTTCTAAATTTGGCTTTAAACCTGAGCATGCAAGAATATTAGCCAACATAACTTTTCAGGATGATTACGGCAATCTATCCAGCAAAGCCATGCGTAAGATTTATACCTATATCAAAGAAAATAAATACAGCGAAGCTTGTGAACTTGCCGGTTATCGCCATTCCAAGCATTCGCTTACCAAAGAAGAAATTGAAGATCGTGAGTTGAAACCCAAATTAGAGTCACTAAGAAAGAACAGTTTGCGTAATCCTGTTGTAGAAAAGATTCTAAATCAAATGGTCAATGTGGTAAACACACTCATTGATAAGGAAAATAAGCTACTACAGGAACAAGGTAAGGAACCCAATTTCCATTTTGATGAAATAAGAATTGAATTGGCTCGCGAACTGAAGAAAAATGCCGCTGAAAGAGCGGAAATGACTACGAATATTAATGCGGCTAAAATTGCTCACGAAAAAATCTATAAACTTTTACAGACAGAATTTGGATTGAAAAATCCAACACGAAACGACATTGTTCGATACAAACTGTATGAAGAATTAAAGAATAATGGTTACAAAGATTTATATACAAACAGATACATCCCAAGAGAAATATTGTTCAGCAAGCAAATAGATATTGAGCATATCATACCTCAATCGAAGATGTTTGATGACAGTTTTTCCAATAAAACCGTAGTGTATCGCGAAACCAACTTAGATAAGGGAGATAAAACAGCATTTGATTATATTGAAAATAAATTTGGCGAGAAAGATCTGAACGATTTTCAACAAAGAATAGAAGTTCTCTTTGAATTAGGCAAGAAAAATAAGGAAGAGGGTATTTCAAAAGCAAAGTATCAGAAGCTATTAAAAAGAGAAGCTGAAATTGGAGATGGATTTATTGATCGGGATTTACGGGACAGTCAATACATTGCCAAAAAGGCAAAAGAAATGCTGTTTGAGATTACTCGTGCAGTGGTCTCAACTTCAGGGCAAATTACCGACCGCTTACGTGAAGACTGGGGCTTAATAAATGTAATGAAAGAACTCAATCTGCCCAAATATCGAGCGTTGGATTTAACCGAAATGGAAGAACGAAAATTTGGACAGAAAGTAGAAGTGATTAAAGACTGGACTAAACGTAACGACCACCGTCATCATGCAATGGACGCTTTGACAGTGGCATTTACTAAGCACAATCATATTCAGTATTTAAATTATCTCAACGCCCGCAAAAATGAAAAACACAAGTTACACAATAACATCACTGGTATTGAAGCTATCGAAACCGAAGTGAAGATTGATGATAATGGGGATAAAAAAAGAGTGTTCAAAGAACCTATTACCAATTTCCGTCAAATTGCAAAGGAGCACTTAGAAAACGTGATTATCTCACATAAAGCCAAGAACAAAGTAGTAACTAAAAACAAAAATAAAATTTCGGGTAAAGAAAAACCGCAAGAAGTGCTGACTCCACGTGGACAACTTCATAAAGAAACAGTTTATGGTAAATACCAATACTACGAACAAAAAGATGAAAAGGTTGGTGCTAAGTTTGATAAAACAACAATTGAGAAAGTTGCTAATCCATCATATAGACAATTATTACTTCAACGTTTGAATGATAATGGCAATGACCCCAAAAAAGCATTTACCGGGAAAAATGCTTTAGACAAAAATCCAATTTATCTGAATGAAGAGAAATCGGAGAAACTGCCTGAAAAAGTAAAACTAGTGTGGTTTGGGGAGGATTTCTCTATTCGGAAAGATGTTACGCCCGAAAATTTTAAAGACCAAAAATCAATAGATAAAATTATTGATTGTGGTGTTAAAAGAATTATAGAAAATCGTTTTAGAGAATTTGGCGGTGATGCTAAAAAGGCTTTTTCTGATTTAGACAAAAATCCTATCTGGCTCAACAAGGAAAAAGGAATTTCTATAAAACGAGTAACGATTAGTGGCGTAAAAAATGCAGAGGCTTTGCATTATAAAAAAGACCATTTTGGAAATCCTATTTTAGATAAAGAGGGAAATAAAATACCTGTTGATTTTGTCAGCACTGGCAACAATCACCATGTTGCTGTTTACAGAGATGAAAATGGAAATATACAGGAAAAAGTGGTTTCACTATTTGAAGCAGTTGCTAGGGTGAATCTGGAATTGCCTATCATTGATAAAACTTTCAATCAAGAACTAGGTTGGCAATTTTTATTCTCAATGAAACAAAATGAGCTTTTTGTTTTCCCAAATGAAAAAACGGGATTTAATCCTGCTGAGATAGATTTACTTGATTCTAAAAACAGGAAAGATATTAGCCCAAATTTGTTTAGAGTTCAGAAAGCTACAAATGGTGATTATTGGTTTAGACATCATTTAGAAACAACAGTAGATGTAAAATCAGAATTAAAAGAAGTTACTTTCAAGAGATGTAGTTTAGTAGGTATTAAAGGAATAATAAAAGTCCGTACCAATCATTTGGGTGATATTGTGGGTGTAGGAGAATATTAGCCTATTCGGCAATATCACTCTTTAATTAACCAATCATCTTTTCCAATCCGTTAGCTAACGGATTGGAAAAGATTAATCCCCAAAAAAAAATAAACGAATATGTCCAAAGCAAAATTAAAAAAAGAACTGAACAACCTTACTAAAGAGCAATTGGTAGAGCAAATACTTGATTTGTACGACAAAAACAAAGCGGTAAAAGAATTTTACGATTTTTATCTGAATCCGGTGAACGAAAAAGAGTTGGCAGAAAAGTATAAGAAAATAATTATAAAGGAGTTTAATGTTGCCCGCCCCGAGCGTTCCGGATTGAAATATTCAGTTGCCAAACGTGCCATTGCCGACTTCAGAGATTTACACCCTTCTCCGGAGGCTCTGGCCGATGTAATGCTAACTTTGCCTGAATGTGCCTGCGAATTCACATATATGTATGGCGACATGGAGGAATCGTATTATAGCGGAGCTTACAATAACTTTGTAGCAGCATTGAAATTTATGCACAAACATCATCTGTTGGATGATTTTAAATTACGTGCAAAGCAATGTGTAGATTGGGCATCGGTTTGTGGTTATGGCTTTGCCGATGATACTGTAAGTGTGTTTTATGATTATTATATGGAGTGAAGTTTGATTCAAAGTCTTGTTTTGTAATGTATTTATATCAGAATTTCATTACGCATTATGCGTTACGCATTATGCGTAATGAAAAAAAGTTAAATATCTTTGTATTTCATTTTAATTAATCGAATATGAAAGCTGATGTAAACCCATTTTGTACAAAGAATTACATTTCTAAGATGTATTTCTGCGACAGAGAAAATGAATTAAAAATATTGCTCAGAAATGCAGAAAATAACACAAATACTACGCTGTTTTCGCCAAGAAGACTTGGAAAAACCGGGCTAATATATCGTTTTTTTGAGTTTTTATCCGAAAAAGAAACGTTTGAAACGGTGTATGTTGTTATATATGCTTCGCGCAATATGGCTGATTTTGTCACCTTATTGGCCGATGGCATACTCAAAAAATTTCCAGAGAAAACTTCGGTTGGTAAACAATTCATGAAATTATTGAAAGGATTCCGTCCATTGTTTAGTTTCGATGAAATAACAGGTTCTCCGCAAGTGCAGTTCAACTATCAAACCGACAAAGACAAGGAATTCACCTTGCAAAAACTTCTCGCTTTTGTAGATGCTCAAACAAAGCCGGTAATTATTGCCATCGATGAGTTCCAGGAAATAGCCTCCTATCCCGAGAAAAACGTGGAAGCGCTGCTAAGAACGTATTTCCAGCAACTTAAAAACACACATTTTATATTTTGCGGCAGCCGGAAACATACATTAGTCGAAATATTTACTAGCGCTAAACGTCCTTTCTTCGCAAGCACTCAATTTATTCATTTGGAAGCCATCGACAGGGAAATTTACAAACAATTTATCATCGGAAAATTTACTGAAGGAAAGCGCACTATCGACAATGAAAGTATTGACTACATATTAGATTGGACTAAAGGTTATACATTTTATACCCAAAGTGTTTGCAACCAGCTTTACAACCATAAAAAAATTGACATTACCACCGTAAAAATAGTTTGCCAGCAGTTATTGGGCGAAAGCGAATCGACTTACCTACAGTATCGAAAACTGATTACAAGCAAACAATGGGATTTTTTAGTGGCATTGGCCAAGGAAGAAAACATATCGCAGGTTTACACCAACGATTTTCTGAAAAAATATAGCCTGGGAACCCCATCCAGCACCAGTAGAATATTGAAATCGCTTATCGATAAAGAATTGATTTTGGAAACAATTGGCATTAACGAAACAAGCTATTGTATATATGATGTATTTATGATGCGGTGGCTTCAACGAACATATTGAAACGTTGAATCACCAAACGAAAATGTAAAAACTTAAATTTTACTGCCATGATAAAACGCACCCTTTATTTTGGCAATCCTGCCTATTTGAGCCTGCGCAATGCGCAGTTGGTAATTCATTTGCCCGAAGTAGTAAAAAACGATGAATTACCCGAGAGTTTCAAAAAAGAAGCGCAAGCCACAATTCCCATCGAGGATATCGGGATAGTTGTGCTCGATCATAAGCAAATAACCGTTACGCATGGTTTGCTCGAAGCGCTTTTAGCTAATAATGCCGCCGTAATTACCTGCGACAGTAGCCGAATGCCCGTTGGTTTGTTGTTGCCGTTGAGTGGGAATACGGTACAAAGCGAACGATTTCAACTCCAGATTGATGCTTCAATTCCGCTTCGTAAACAGCTTTGGCAGCAAACCGTACAGGCAAAAATTATTAATCAGGCTTATGTGTTGAATTACACCCGTGGCGAAACGGTTACCAATATTTTGGCTTGGGCAAATGCTGTAAAAAGTGGTGATAGCAATAATCTTGAAGGACGTGCCGCTGCGTATTACTGGGCAAATATGTTTCCCATGATACCGGATTTCAGACGTGGTCGCGAAGGAAATCCGCCAAACAACTTGCTGAATTACGGTTATGCCATTTTGCGTGCAACTGTAGCCCGCGCCTTGGTTGCAAGCGGATTGTTGCCAACGCTGGGCATTCATCATCACAATCGCTATAATGCATATTGTCTTGCCGATGATATTATGGAACCTTACCGACCGTTTGTGGATAAATTGGTTGTTGAAGTGGTGGATGCGGAACTTGAAAAGGGAAATAATCCTGATAAAATTGAATTGGATAAAGCCATAAAATCACGCTTATTGTCAATTCCGGTACTCGATGTAAATATAAATAATCAGCGTAGTCCGCTAATGAATGCGGTAACACAAACTACCGCATCGCTTGCAAAGTGCTATGGGGGAGAAATCAGAAAGATTGCTTATCCGGAGTTTGGATAAGTATTAATTACGAATTACAAATTACGAATTACAAATTAGAAATTACGAATTACAAATTTTTCAATTAGGAATTAAAGATATTATATATGAAATCGGATAATATTGTACAGGTGAAGTCATACAATTTTGCACTTCGTATCATTGCTCTTTCGCGGTATTTACATGAAAACAGGAATGAGTTTGTTTTATCGAAACAACTTTTGAGAAGTGGTACTTCTATTGGAACTAATATTGAAGAAGCAATTGGAGGTCAATCGGAAAAAGATTTTTACGCAAAATTGAGTATCGCTTACAAAGAGGCGCGCGAAACGCATTATTGGTTGAGATTGCTACGCGATTCAAAACTTCTGAATGAAGATGAAACCGCCCATACGTTGCTTGAATGCGAAGAACTATTAAAAATCATTGGTTCCATACAAAAAACCATCAAAGCCAAACAACAATCCAATTCGTAATTCGTAATTCGTAATTAATTTGGAACGTTTTAGCGAATACCGTATTATGTGGGTACTTGTATTTTTCGATTTACCTACCGAAACCAAAAAAGAACGGAAAGCTTATACAGAATTCCGCAAAAAACTTTTGGACGATGGTTTTACCATGTTTCAGTTTTCGATTTACCTGCGCCATTGCCAGAGCATGGAAAACGCGCAGGTACATGTTAACAGAGTAAAAAAATCATTGCCTGAATTAGGTATGATAGGCATTTTGTGTATAACCGACAAACAATTCGGACAAATGGAATTGTTTCAGGGAAAAAAAATTAAAGAAGTAGCTACTCCCTGCCAACAATTGGAACTTTTCTGAAATATTATCCTTTTACACCGGTAATTCGGCTGATGATCTAAACTTTTTCAAAGTTCAAAAACTTTGAAAAAGTTTGAAAACGAACCTCTCCAATCTAAATTATAAATTAAAAAATCCCACCTGTAAAGTGGGATTTTTCAGTTGAAACAGCAAAATTTTAAATGCAAATACCAATGTAAGTTGTTGTTTTATAGAACCATAAACATATTGTGCTGTTTCTTCGGCGCTAAATTACAATTTTTGAAAGCAAATCACAACCCTGAAGGCACAAGCCCGAAAAATGAAGAAGCTGTTTCTTCGGCGCTAAATTACAATTTTTGAAAGCAAATCACAACCGTTGCTTCTATTGTACTCACCTGAAGAACGCTGTTTCTTCGGCGCTAAATTACAATTTTTGAAAGCAAATCACAACGGAAAACGGAAACTGTAAATGTGTTGGTGGGCTGTTTCTTCGGCGCTAAATTACAATTTTTGAAAGCAAATCACAACGACTGGCTATTTGAGGAAAAAGACAATAAGCTGTTTCTTCGGCGCTAAATTACAATTTTTGAAAGCAAATCACAACGGCAGGTAAAGTGGTTCACATCCCGCAGGCGCTGTTTCTTCGGCGCTAAATTACAATTTTTGAAAGCAAATCACAACTACTGCTGCTGCTATTGTATCATAATCTCCGCTGTTTCTTCGGCGCTAAATTACAATTTTTGAAAGCAAATCACAACAGCATCAATGTACTCCTTGCGGTTTGCAATGCTGTTTCTTCGGCGCTAAATTACAATTTTTGAAAGCAAATCACAACTTAGCTTTTTCAGCCATCATCCGGCAAAATGCTGTTTCTTCGGCGCTAAATTACAATTTTTGAAAGCAAATCACAACTTGCCACATCGTGAGAAAATTCCAATATCGGCTGTTTCTTCGGCGCTAAATTACAATTTTTGAAAGCAAATCACAACAGATATGCGTGGCGATGAACTCAAGCGAATGCTGTTTCTTCGGCGCTAAATTACAATTTTTGAAAGCAAATCACAACTGTTGCTTCGATTATACTCGCCTGAAGAAGCTGTTTCTTCGGCGCTAAATTACAATTTTTGAAAGCAAATCACAACAACCCCGCTCGCCGGTCTGGTATGAAATATGCTGTTTCTTCGGCGCTAAATTACAATTTTTGAAAGCAAATCACAACGGCAGTGGTAACACGCAACTCTTCAACATCGCTGTTTCTTCGGCGCTAAATTACAATTTTTGAAAGCAAATCACAACGTGTCATGATTTATTGTTTATGATTGGAAAGCTGTTTCTTCGGCGCTAAATTACAATTTTTGAAAGCAAATCACAACTTGTTTTTTGGTATTGCGCTGCCTTTCCTTGCTGTTTCTTCGGCGCTAAATTACAATTTTTGAAAGCAAATCACAACTCAATTTCTTCATAATATTCAGGCAAATCTGCTGTTTCTTCGGCGCTAAATTACAATTTTTGAAAGCAAATCACAACTTCAAATCTTCAAGAGATTAAAAACATCCTGCTGTTTCTTCGGCGCTAAATTACAATTTTTGAAAGCAAATCACAACTACGTCATTCATCGAGGCTTCCATTGCCGGCTGTTTCTTCGGCGCTAAATTACAATTTTTGAAAGCAAATCACAACAAGGCACAACACCCGAAAACTTTCAGGTAAGCTGTTTCTTCGGCGCTAAATTACAATTTTTGAAAGCAAATCACAACCAGCCTTCAACAGTTTTCTGATACTTTTTAGCTGTTTCTTCGGCGCTAAATTACAATTTTTGAAAGCAAATCACAACAGGCTTTCGGCTACATTCTGAATTTTGGCAGCTGTTTCTTCGGCGCTAAATTACAATTTTTGAAAGCAAATCACAACAATAACCGGTAAGGATCGAACGAGCACAAGCTGTTTCTTCGGCGCTAAATTACAATTTTTGAAAGCAAATCACAACTCGCAGGTTTTTGATGTATTTTACATTTTTGCTGTTTCTTCGGCGCTAAATTACAATTTTTGAAAGCAAATCACAACCATATTTAGGATTTCCGTACACACTTAAACGCTGTTTCTTCGGCGCTAAATTACAATTTTTGAAAGCAAATCACAACAATGGCGTTTTGCGGTAAAGGATTTAATGAGCTGTTTCTTCGGCGCTAAATTACAATTTTTGAAAGCAAATCACAACGCACCGAGTTTTTCAGTCTTGCACAAATATGCTGTTTCTTCGGCGCTAAATTACAATTTTTGAAAGCAAATCACAACATGGTTATGATAATATTGAAAAACAGGCGCGCTGTTTCTTCGGCGCTAAATTACAATTTTTGAAAGCAAATCACAACTTATGGAATTTTGTCTATTCTCAATTAATTGCTGTTTCTTCGGCGCTAAATTACAATTTTTGAAAGCAAATCACAACTGTTGCTTCGATTATACTCGCCTGAAGAAGCTGTTTCTTCGGCGCTAAATTACAATTTTTGAAAGCAAATCACAACATTCAATTTCATTTAGAAGAATTATAATAAGCTGTTTCTTCGGCGCTAAATTACAATTTTTGAAAGCAAATCACAACGTACCGTAGCTTCGGCGTTTCAACGAGCCTGCTGTTTCTTCGGCGCTAAATTACAATTTTTGAAAGCAAATCACAACTTTTCCGTTTTTCGGTATTGGTTCTCTTTAGCTGTTTCTTCGGCGCTAAATTACAATTTTTGAAAGCAAATCACAACCACGAGCTGCAACAATATATTCGCTGTGAGGCTGTTTCTTCGGCGCTAAATTACAATTTTTGAAAGCAAATCACAACTGTAACCTGATGTGATAGTTATCGGCTTGGCTGTTTCTTCGGCGCTAAATTACAATTTTTGAAAGCAAATCACAACGCCTATCATTGTGTAACCTCCGCTTTAATTGCTGTTTCTTCGGCGCTAAATTACAATTTTTGAAAGCAAATCACAACATAAAATTCAACAGGCTTACGATGAAACATGCTGTTTCTTCGGCGCTAAATTACAATTTTTGAAAGCAAATCACAACGGTTTACAAAGCGCTCTTTGAAATACAACGCTGTTTCTTCGGCGCTAAATTACAATTTTTGAAAGCAAATCACAACTCCTGCGCTAACTGCGTGACCAGCCATTGTGCTGTTTCTTCGGCGCTAAATTACAATTTTTGAAAGCAAATCACAACATTCCGCTTCCAGGCTCGTAACTTCGCACCGCTGTTTCTTCGGCGCTAAATTACAATTTTTGAAAGCAAATCACAACAGAAAGATGAAAGGGCGAACCTGAAGAGTGCTGTTTCTTCGGCGCTAAATTACAATTTTTGAAAGCAAATCACAACACTTTCTTTGAAAGAACCTTTTTCAATGTGCTGTTTCTTCGGCGCTAAATTACAATTTTTGAAAGCAAATCACAACCTAACAATTTCTGTGTTATGTTCCAACGTTGCTGTTTCTTCGGCGCTAAATTACAATTTTTGAAAGCAAATCACAACCAGATTTGTTCTGCAATGTGATAGAAAAGGGCTGTTTCTTCGGCGCTAAATTACAATTTTTGAAAGCAAATCACAACCAATTGGTGTATGATATCCAATTTGCATAGGCTGTTTCTTCGGCGCTAAATTACAATTTTTGAAAGCAAATCACAACAAACGATGGCACGGAATTAAGTGATGCTAAGCTGTTTCTTCGGCGCTAAATTACAATTTTTGAAAGCAAATCACAACTAGTGAAGGATGAACGCCTAATAGCTAATAGCTGTTTCTTCGGCGCTAAATTACAATTTTTGAAAGCAAATCACAACTGGTTTCCCTTTTGAAAAAACAAACATATAGCTGTTTCTTCGGCGCTAAATTACAATTTTTGAAAGCAAATCACAACAATGCTGTTCAGGTTCTGATTTTTTCACTTGCTGTTTCTTCGGCGCTAAATTACAATTTTTGAAAGCAAATCACAACTAGTCACAATAAGTATGATTATTTCGATTAGCTGTTTCTTCGGCGCTAAATTACAATTTTTGAAAGCAAATCACAACAGAAGATTTGTTTCTTCCATGTTTGCCACGGCTGTTTCTTCGGCGCTAAATTACAATTTTTGAAAGCAAATCACAACATTTTGTTGTGTATTTAAAAATTATTAATTGCTGTTTCTTCGGCGCTAAATTACAATTTTTGAAAGCAAATCACAACTCAAAAGTAACTATTTTCTCCCGATATTGTGCTGTTTCTTCGGCGCTAAATTACAATTTTTGAAAGCAAATCACAACACTTTGCGGCTGCTTCCTGCTCTGCCAATTGCTGTTTCTTCGGCGCTAAATTACAATTTTTGAAAGCAAATCACAACGGCTGTGCCAATAGATAAAATTCAGGCAAAGCTGTTTCTTCGGCGCTAAATTACAATTTTTGAAAGCAAATCACAACGGGTTTATTTTCCGTAAAATTAATAATTAAGCTGTTTCTTCGGCGCTAAATTACAATTTTTGAAAGCAAATCACAACTTAATTGAAGGCAGTCGGGTCTAAGTAAAAGCTGTTTCTTCGGCGCTAAATTACAATTTTTGAAAGCAAATCACAACAATACAATGAAATCACAAAAATATATTATTGCTGTTTCTTCGGCGCTAAATTACAATTTTTGAAAGCAAATCACAACCGTACCAGATATAGATGCACACAAAGGAGAGCTGTTTCTTCGGCGCTAAATTACAATTTTTGAAAGCAAATCACAACCGACCACCGTTTCGGCTTCCAAAACTGATAGCTGTTTCTTCGGCGCTAAATTACAATTTTTGAAAGCAAATCACAACTGCAAGCCTCACGGCGTTTTTGTAGCTTGAGCTGTTTCTTCGGCGCTAAATTACAATTTTTGAAAGCAAATCACAACTCGTATAGAATCTCCCACGGATTTCTTTTAGCTGTTTCTTCGGCGCTAAATTACAATTTTTGAAAGCAAATCACAACTGGAAAAAATCGGGAACGTTGCAATAGGAGGCTGTTTCTTCGGCGCTAAATTACAATTTTTGAAAGCAAATCACAA
>CAYONE010000045.1:0-33577 GCA_964405245.1 uncultured Paludibacter sp. | reverse complement strand
AATTAGTTAAATATCTATTTTATCAAACGGTTATGTGTAAAAAAATCTCTGAAGCGTCGGGGCAGCGGAAATCAGCATTCCATTTTCTTCAATATCAGATATATATAAATTTTTGTCATGTAATTAGAAATTTTGTACAAATAAAGGAATGATAATAAAATAGCAAAACTCAAAGTGTCTGTCTCATTCCCCCTTTAGGGGGTTAGGGGGCAGATATATAAATTATTAACAGATGAAAAAACAAATTTTAACCCTCGCCCTCATTGCATCTGCAATAGTACTGTTTGCTCAGCAGCAGTTTTTCAATCCCGAAAAAATGGTGGAAACCGGCGTGTATTATTATCCCGAAGCCTGGAGTCCTAATCAATGGGACAGAGATTTCAAGAAAATGGCTGAAATGGGATTTGAGTTTACTCATTTTGCTGAATTTGCGTGGGCGAAACTTGAACCCAAAGAGGGAAAATATGATTTCGCGTGGCTCGATAAAGCCATAGAGTTGGCAGCTAAAAACAATCTGAAAGTGATACTTTGCACACCTTCCGCAACACCACCAGTTTGGTTAGTGCGTAAATATCCCGAAGTATTGGTGCAAATGCAAAACGGGCAACTTGCTCAACACGGCACGCGCGAACATTATTCATGGTCGAGTAAAAAATATCAGGAGCTCACCACGAAAATTGTTATAGCCATGGCAAAACGTTACGGCAATGATAAACGTATTTGGGGTTGGCAAATTGACAATGAGCCTTCGCATTACGGTACTTACGATTACAGTGCGGCAGCTCAAACCGTTTTTCGTCGTTGGTTGAAAGACAAATATAAAAACATACGGAATCTGAACGAAGCATGGGGAACTTCTTTTTGGTCGGGTGTGTATTCCGATTTCAGCGAGATTGAAATTCCGAACGTTTCGAGAATGATTTCCGGCGTGGCAAGTCCAACTTCAGTACTCGATTTTAAACGTTTCAGTGCCGACGAATGTGCAGCTTTTGTATCGATGCAATATAAAACACTGAAATCCAACATAGCAAAAACCCAATTTGTAACCAGCAACTTTATGCATGCCCACACCGATGTTGATCCCTGGAAAAATAAAGATCTCGATTTCCCGTGTTACACTGTTTATCCTGTTGCAGGTTACACAAACGGATTAGGCGATCAGGGTTTGCGTTTGGGTGATCCTTGGCGAATTTCTTTTGCAAATGATTTATTCCGTCCGGTGAACGGAGTTACAGGTGTAATGGAACTTCAACCAGGGCAGGTAAATTGGGGAAGTTACAATCCGCAACCTTATCCGGGAGCGGTGCGTGCATGGCTTTGGAATGCTTTTGCAGGCGATTTAAAATTTATTTGTTCCTATCGTTTCCGTCAACCGCTATCAGGTGGCGAGCAATTCCATTATGGGATGGTGGGTACCGATGGTCAAACTGTTTCGTTGGGTGGCGAACAGTACATGCAGTTTATGAAAGAAATTAAGGAGCTGCGAAAAATGTACAAGAAGAACGAGAAAATGCCGAAAGAACTCGCTCAACGCAAATCAGCCTTGTTTTATAATGTTGAAAATGTGTGGCAAACCACCATTCAACCACAAACTTCGCTTTGGAATCAAACTAATCACATTACAAAATATTACAATATCCTTAAAAATCTTGGTTGTCCGGTTGATATTGTTGGCGAGGACAAGGATATTTCAGATTATGCCGTAGTGGTTGTACCTGCTTATCAGTTGGTGGACAAAAACCTGGTGGATAAATGGAAAAAGTACGCTGAACGGGGTGGAAATCTGATTGTAACCTGCCGAACAGGATTGATGAACCGCAACGGACATTTTCCGGAAGCTCCCTGGGCTGATGCCATAACTAAACTTATTGGAGCTAAAATTACCATGAACGATATGCTTGGCGCTGATAAATCGGCAAAAGTGTTGTTTAATGGAGCAACTTATAACTGGAATGTTTGGGCCGATATACTTCAACCTTTGGACAATACCGAAGCATGGGCATCTTTTGCCGATCAGTTTTATGCCGGAAAACCGGCAGTTGTTCACAGCAAGCAGGGGAGAGGAACTGTAACTTATATTGGCGTTGACAGCAAAGATGGACGACTTGAAAAGGAAATTACGAAAAAACTATTTAATAAAGAAAAAATTCCGGTTGACGAACAGCCTGAGGGAGTTATGGTAAACTGGCGTGATGGATTTTGGGTAGCAGTAAACTATTCGTCAGACAAAGTTTTCCTGAATATACCTTCTAAATCGCAGATTATTTATGGTAGCAAAGAACTTGAACCGTCAGGCGTAGCAGTGTGGCGGTAATTTATAATGTAAACCGTAGAAAAAGAGACCCTGACAAAACAGATTTTTTTGTCAGGGTCTCTTTTTCTGTTTATGAATCAGGTCGGTGCATAAATTTCCATTTCAAAGTATAATTTTCTATTGATATAATATCGATTTCATTGTTTTTTTGTAGGCTGAATTTATACTTAAAAAATCAACAAAAAAATCAACAAAAAAATCAACAATTTATTATTCACTTTTAAATTTAAGAGAACATGAAAAAACTATTTACATTATTGATGGTCATAATGACCTTATTTTTGAATACAGAAGCAAAGGCACAATCCGTAGATGCCACGACAGCGTGGTTTAATGGGGAAGATTTTTCTTCTTATACATTAGGGTCGGCAATTTCGTATCCCGCAGGATATGATTGGTCAACAACTATACCTGTAATTCATACTAATACTAAAACAAATGTAACTACTGCAGGAAATGTGCTTGGATTTTCTCCAAACACAGCAGCAGACTTAACTGAAGGATCAGGTTCTCAATACTTCAATACGACAAAAGTATTTGAAACAACATTAAGCGGTATTATTTATGCAAAGTTGTCTGCATTTCATTGTACACGGGGTACCGGCTACGTATTCAAAAACACAGATGGAAATACTGTTTTTGGATTTGGTAGTAAAGATGGCAATTCTTCCTCTAAAAGCAATTTAAGATATACACTTGACGGATTTATTTACAGTGGTGGTTATCTTGTTGGAAATCCAACACTTGTTGAAGTAACTTCATTAAATTGGATACGTTCTCAATGGTACGACTGGGAAATGGTTATAGATTTGAATACAAAAAAACTCATTAAATTAATAGCAACAAAGACAGGTGGTGGTACTGTAACATTATCTAATATAAGTTTAACTAATGGAGGTAGCATTGATAAATTGAATATTGTAACAGGTGCCTATGCAGCTGCAGGTTTAGATAATGTAACAATTGGCGAACTGCTTCCCAACGAAATTTCCAATTTAACTGGTGATTCTGAAATTCAAACTACAAACTCATCCGTTAATAAGACTTATTCTTTGACTTCCACAGCAGATATTCCCACATTATCATTAACTGATGTTGTAGTACCAGGTGGAAACATTGTGTGGACAATTTCAGACTGGGGAGGGTTATCGATAAGCGACAAAGCTTTAGTTTCTTTAAGCCGTAGTTCCGCTAATCATGCCGAAGCAACACTATCAATAACTGATGCTATTTCTGCTGACGCAACTATTACAATTCAAGCTGTTTATGGTTCAACAACTTTAACAAAAACAGTTAATCTCAAAGCTGTTTCTGTAGCAGGTCTTAAAGAATTATTACTGGCTGAAATTAACAGTGCAACAACAAAACGAGATGCTGTAACTGACAGTAATCCTTATATTGCTTCAGCAAAATCTTTATTACAAACACAAATAGATGCAGCTCAGGCAGTTTATGATAATCCCGCTGCAACGGAGTCTGATGTTAATAATGCCACTTTAGCATTACAAGGAGCTGAAACGGATTTCGACAATACAATGAGTCCATATAACGCCTTCATTAGTTATATTCAAACCGTACAGACTGTTTATGATACAGAAGTTCGTACTGAACCATTTTTCGCTGCAATTAAGGGAACATTAAACACTGCAATTACAACTGCAAATGGAGCACGATCAACTATTTCATCAACTGATGATATTAACACTGCAAAAACTAATCTTGAAGCTTCAAAAGCCCAATATGATACAGATCATCCTGCTTTTGATAATCTACAGACGCAAATTAACAATACTACAGCCAGATTGTCTGTTATTGAACCACGTCAGGGAGCAAGTTTTCTAATGTATCTTCCCTCAAATGTTAGTACATTAAAAACTTCTAAAACGAATGCAGAAAACATTAGAGATACCGGAACTTCAGCCGTAGAATTGAATAATGCAAATACAAGCCTTGCTGCGGATTTGGTTGCTTACGGAGAACCAAGAAATGCACCCAGTACAACAGATTACTATAAAATTTATACTTATGGCGTTGATGCCGGAGATGGTGGTGATGTAAAGAAAATAGTATATGATGATGGTGGTATTACAAAATATACTGATAATGAATCGGTAATTGGTAATAATCAAAAACTATGGTATGTTCAGGAAGTTTCACAGAATGTATATACAATTCAGCTTTTAATGACTGGTACATATCTGAATGGAAATACTACGAGCACAACAATTACAAATTTCACCTTACCTGAAGGTAAGAGTCAAACAGGTCTAACTTATATTGATGCAGGATATTTTCTTTACAATATTAAAAATTCAAGTAACAGATATTTAGAAGTAGATACATGGGATGCAGGTACCTCAACAGGAGTATTTTATCATAGTGGTACAACTGCTGATCGTTTGAGATTTAATTACCAGTTTGAACCGGTTGACATACTTTCAGAAATTAACTCTGCTAACGTTTCTTCTCGCATTTACCCAACCCTCACCCGCGATGTTATAAACGTGGAAGGTAATGTAAAAACCATTGATGTGTTTAGTTTAACCGGTCAGAAAGTAAACAGCTTGGTTGCCAATGGAACAAAAACTGTTATAAACATGAGTAATCTTTCGGCAGGTGCTTATATTATCAGAGCTAACATGGAAGATGGATCTGCCAATATGCAAAACGTGATTTTACAGAAATAAATTTTAATATTTTATCCATTTAATCAGGCGTTCCGGTTTTCGGAGCGCCTGATTTGTTTTTAATGGAATTTTCTTTTGGAAGATTAATTTTATCCAATCAATCTGGATTAAAATCCACTACTCAAAAATTGTTGAGTTTTATCTTTGTGTTGTTTATGAATACAAGGGGGAAGCGACTTCCAAGTCGCTTATTAATTTCTCCTGTAACTTGGAAGTACCTTGTACGCCATAAGAAAAAGAAAACCCGAAAACAATAATCAACCCTTAAAACGCTAATTATCATGAAATTGAAACTTACATTATTTTTAACTCTGATGGTTGTGAGCACTTTAATTTTTGCTCAAACTAATCCTGGTACAGCTAATCTTAAACATCGCTGGACTTTCGACAACGGTTCGTTAACCGATGAAATTGGTGGTGTTGTTGGAACATTGGAGGGCACAGGTTCTTTAGTAAACAATGGTTTTGTGGCTACCAATGCTTATATGAATATTCCGGCGAGCCAAATTGGGATTAACGCTTATCCTGAACTGACAATTGAGGTTTGGTGTACATCGTCGGCAGGGAAAAACGGAGGTTGGACAATGCTGACATATTTCGGCGAAACTGTTGGTACGGGCGGACGTAACTGTACTTTCCTCTCAATTGCCCGTGGCGATAACATATCGATGGCAACGCTCGAAACTTCGGTCTGGAATGGTGCAACCGGGCCGGAATATGATGATGGAAAATTGCATCATTTTGTTTATACAGTTAATTCGTCCACAATTTCTCTTTACATTGATGGACAGTTTATAAATTCAGGAGCGCTTACTGCCGGAAATACTCTGGCAAACGTGAGCACTTCTCTCGGATATCTTGGTAGAGGTGGTTGGACAGCCGATCCGAATTGGATTGGAACATATCATAAATTCAGTATATTTAATAAAGCGCTAAATTCAGATGAAGTTTTATATCTTTTTCAAGAAGGAGCCGAAAAGCAGGCTGTGATTAATGCAACTGCTACTTCAATTGCTTTAGACAACCACTACCCATTCGAAAGTTTTAATATTTCAGGAGCTAATCTTTCACAACCTATAACAGTTACAACCCCGACAGGAATAATACTTACAGACTATGCAGGAAATCCAATATCAAGTCTTCCGGCAAATGCTACGGATGTTGAAGTAGTGGCAGTGTGGAATGCAGGAAGTCCGGCTGAAGGTGAAATTGTACTAACATCAGGTAATGCATCAGCTAAAATTCCTGTAAAAACTGCATCGGACGAAGGCTGTTTTAATTTGCTTTATACTGATATTAACAATTTTGTTGAAGATCCCGGTTTGAATAATATTGCCAATTTCAAAGGTGGATGGGGAGCTGCAAGTGTTTCAAATATCCTTAACGATCCTGCCAATGTATATTGCGGAGCATCGAGCATAAAAATTGGCGATGGTATTAACACAGGTAGCGGATCACTCAATTATGAACTTACCGGATTGATTGCCGAAAATACTACTTATCGTGTAAAGGTTATGTTGAAAACAATCGGTGGAAGTTTTCAACTTGGGTTGCTTGGCTGGGATGCATCACAGGGCGATTTAAATTTTAAAATTGATACAAAAGGTGAATGGCTGGCGCTTGATACTACTTTTACTACAGGTGCCTCAATGGGAGAAACTCAATGGATGTTTATAAATAACTGGCAATGTACTGGTGTTTTAGCTTATGCCGATAACTGGGAATTTTATTTGCTACCTGATCCGGTTTTAAACGTTTCACCAAAATCAGTTGCTTTCGATCCTGAACATACTTCAAGTGATATCTTCGTATCCGGATTAAATTTAATGGAAAACATTGTAATTACTCCTCCTGCAGGAATTTCTGCAAATCCTGCACAATTAAATGCGGTAACTTCAAACGAAATGGTAACATTGCAATGGAATGGAACTACACCTGTTGATGGAGTTTTGAAACTTACCAGCGGATCAAAAGAAGTGAATGTAGTAATTAAATCAACTACGGCATCAAATACTACTTGTTTTATACCAATGTTTACTGATAAAGTAAATCTGATTCCCGATCCATACACAAACAAACCTGCATTATTTGCCGGTTGGGGAGCAAAAAGCATAATTAATATTGCTGAGTATCCTGATTCAGTTTATTGCGGAAGTCATTCAGGAAGAATCAATGGTCAGGGTTCATTAGATGTTTCATTGGTTGGGATTGTAAAACCAAACACACATTATAAAGCGAAAGCAATGGTAAGAACCTATGGAGGGTATTTTCAACTTGGTGTTTTTGGAATTGATAATTTAGTGAATACTGATGTCGCTGACAGTATTGATACTCAGGGTGTATGGATGCCGATTACAGTAGAATTTACAACTGCTGAACTTTCAGCTAATCATGGATTGTTCTTCAATAATTATAAACGAACTGGTAAACGCGGTTTTGTTGACAACTGGGAATTATACGAAACAGATCCGAATTCAACTCCAAATGTAAATGAATCAAAGATTAAGTTATTTGTAAACAATGGAAAAATTATGGCAGAATACGATGCAGAAATATCAACTAAGCTTGAATTTAATGTTTATAATGTTGCAGGTGTTTTAATTTCATCGGATAAATTGTACACAACTGCCGGAAAATCTGTTTATACATTAAGTGCCGAAACAGGCAGTGGAGTTTACATTGTACAAGTTTATACAAATGGACAAAACTTGAATGCGCGTGTGGTGAAATAATTGAAAAATTAAAAATCGCTTAATCAAACCGTCCGATTGTTTTTAACAGTCGGACGGTTAATATTTTCAGATTAAACTGTTTTTGGATTCAGTTGTCCGATTTCAGTTGTCTTTTGGCTATTTCTATCAAAACGCCCACATTTTCAATCAATTTTTCATATTTCTTCATCGAAATAATCATATATATTTGTGGCTGAATTGCAATTAATAAATATCATGAAAAAATTCCTGCTTCTCATTCTTTTCGTTTTTTATGTGCTCAGTCATATTTCTACTCAACAACTTGCTTTTCCCGGCGCCGAAGGTTTCGGTAAATATGCAAAAGGTGCAAGAGCTTCGTCAAGTCCTACTATTTACAGAGTAACTAATTTGAATGATGCCGGTTCGGGTTCATTTCGTGATGCAGTAAGCGCATCGAACCGAATTGTGGTTTTCGATGTGGGTGGAGTGATTAAAATTACAAGCCGTATTGTGGTTTCATCTAATATTTACATTGCCGGACAAACAGCTCCAGGCGAAGGTATCACTGTTTATGGAAACGGTTTTTCTTTTTCCGGCGCAAATAATGTGATTTGTCGTTATTTGCGTATTCGCATGGGCGCTGTGGGCGATAGTGGAAAGGATGCCTGCGGAATTGCTAATGGTAGCAATATGATTTTCGATCATGTTTCGGTGGCTTGGGGGCGCGATGAAACATTTTCGATAAGTGGTGATAACCCTTCGAACATTACCATTCAGAATTCCATTATTTCTCAGGGTTTACTGAGTCACTCTGCCGGTGGATTAATTCAGACCAATGGCGGTGTTACACTTTACCGCAATTTATATGTCGATAACGACACACGCAACAATAAAATTAAAGGTGTAAACCAATATGTTAACAATATGGTTTACAACTGGTCGTCGGGAGCGTATATTATGGGTGGCGATTCCGAAGGCGATTCTTATGCCAACTGCGAAAGTAACTATTTTATTAACGGACCTGCAAATTCAGGAGCAGCGCTTGGTGGCGGTAATTCTAATTATCATATTTATGCCGATGATAACTGGTGGGATAAAAACCGAAACGGTTCGCTCGATGGTTATTTAGTTCCCAAAACCGAATACAGTGGTGGACCCGATTTTCAGGCAGCACCTTACGACTATCCTGTAGTGCCGAAATGGCCGGCAACAGCTTTATTCGATTCAATTTTACCGAATGTTGGAGCTTCATTACCTTACCGCGATTTATTAGATTGTTACGTGGTAAATGAAGTTAAATCGCTTGGAAAGAAAGGAAAATTTATTACCAACGAAACAGAGTTGTCAATTGGTGTGCCTACAGCCTGGATTTTTTGGACAGGCACAAAACGCACCGATTCAGATGGCGATGGAATTCCTGATACATGGGAATCTTCAAACGGATTGAACCCAAATCTGGCATCTGATGCTTTGATAATCGCTTCAAACGGCTATCTGAATATCGAAAATTATATCAACAGCATTACACCTGCTTATTCACAGGAATATCTTCGGGCTCCGTTAAATTTAATTGCTGATTCAACCACACAAAATAATGTTTATCTTTCGTGGTTCGATTTCACTGATAAAGAATCGGGTTATTGTATCGAACAAAAAATAAATGGCACATTTACTGAAATTGCCCGTACCGCCAAAAACGGAAATACCTATACCCTTACAGGACTTACTCCTGAACAGGTTGTGGTTATGCGTGTTCGCGGATATAACGATGGAGGATATTCAACTTATACAAACGAACTGACCGTAAAAACAAAACCTGTTCCTGTAGTTTATACAGATTTGAATACATTTACACCTGATTTGACATGGACAGGAGCTGCTGATGTTAACTGGAATAAGACTTCGGCAAACTGGAATAATGGAACTGAAAATACAACTTATACAGATAATCAAAAAACTCTATTCACAACCGGGTCATCAGCACAAAATATTAATTTATCTGAAGCTATAACCATTGGAACTACGGTCGTAAATTCTAATTCCGATTATTCATTTACAGGCACAGGATTTTTAACTGGCACCGGCTCAATAAACAAAGCCGGCGAAGGAAAACTCACTTTATCGACAGAAAATAATTATACAGGAGCAACTGTTTTACATTCAGGAACGCTCGAAATTGCGAAATTAGCCAATGGAGGCGCTTCAAGTTCCATTGGAGCTTCACAAAATTACGATTTCAATTTTGTGTTACGTGGTGGTAAAGTAAACTATACCGGCGCTTCGGTTACTACCGACAGAAATATAGCTTTGGAAGGAAATGCTGAATTCAGAGTTGCGAATAGCGCAAGTATAACCATGAATGGTTTAATAAGCGGTACAGGAGCATTAACAAAATCCGGAGTCGGTACTTTATTGTTTAAGAAAACCAATACTTACGAAGGCGTAACAACAATAAACGAAGGAACTATTGATATAAATGGCATCGACAACATAAATGCAAGTATGGCTGCAGATAAAACCTACATTTTAAACGGAGGTAAGCTGAAAACAAGTGGAGGCGCTACGGCAGATTACGAAAATTATTATGCCCCCATTGTTGTTTCCGATGGCAAAACATCATCATTTGAACCTTATCGCAATTGCTACATTTACAGTAAAGTTAGCGGTAACGGGAATCTTAATTTTAATATTCCTTATCTTCGCGAATACATTCAGGGCGATTGGTCGCAATTTAGCGGAACTGTTTATGCAAACGGAACTAATGCAACCGATGGTAGTCAGTTTATGCTAAACAATACTTGGGGAATTCCTAACGCACGAATTGTAACCTCAGGAAATGCAAGAATTGTTTGCTGGAAAAACGCAAGCACTATGTATCTTGGAGGATTATCCGGACCTTCAGGCACTTATCTTTCAGGCGCCGATAAACAAAACAACTCAGCCACCATGACCTGGATTGTGGGTGGAGCAGGTACTGACGAAATTTTCAACGGTGTAATCAATAACGAATGTTCAAACGCAAGTTATAAAGGAACCACAACTATAATTAAAGAAGGAAATGGCTATTGG
The DNA here is from genome assembly GCA_964405245.1 of uncultured Paludibacter sp. Taxonomy (GTDB): domain Bacteria; phylum Bacteroidota; class Bacteroidia; order Bacteroidales; family Paludibacteraceae; genus Paludibacter. The sequence goes on along the minus strand of CAYONE010000045.1, from coordinate 22,814 downwards.
AAACTTACCGGTGCAAATATTTACAAGGGCACAACTACAGTAAAAGATGGTATGCTGATAGTTAACGGAGTTCATACCGGTACAGGAAAGGTAACTGTAATGAATGAGGCAACACTGGCTGGAAAAGGAACAATTCCTTCAGTAGTAGAAGTTCAATCAGGAGCTTTTATCCAGCCCGGCGATCCGGCTGCATCAACTACCAATTTTGGTACATTAACTGTTGGTTCATTAAATTTACTTGCCGGAAGTCAGTGTAATATGGAAATTAACCGTTCTGTTTCGTTGGCCGATAAAATTGTTTCACAAGGAGCAGTAACAATTAACGGAACGCTGAATTTGACCATTACCGGAACACCACAAGCCGGTGATCAGTTTACACTTTTTACAGGCACATCGTTTACAGGTTCGTTTACGAAAATAATTCCGGAAAAACCGGGTGAAAATTTGATGTGGAATTTTTCAGGCGGGATTCTGAAAGTTGTCAGTGAAGGTAATGCTATAAATAACGTTAATGAATCGGAACTGAAAATTTTTCCAAATCCTGCAACTGATTTTGTGGAAATTGCAACTGATAGTTTTTCTCCCGGCACTCAAATTTGTATTACCGATTTGAATGGCAAAAGTTTGATTGTGAAAAAATCAGAATTGAATAAAACTATTATCGAAACAAGTGAATTGCCTGCTGGAATATATTTTGTGCGAATGAAAAATGCGATTGATAGTGTTTTTACTCAAAAAATAGTTGTAACCAAATAATACTCTTTTTTAATAAATGAAAAGCCCTGAAATTTTGTAAGTTTCAGGGCTTTTTAAATATTATAGTTACTAAGTAAAAAATCACCAATTATCAGTTCTGAAAGGTGATGCCGGAAGTAACTCCCTGTTAAAGAAATTTGGCATGGCAGTTTCGTCCCATGCAAAACGTACTGCAACAGGATTTCGGACTTCTGATGCCGACACAATGATCTTATTGCCCGAAATTTTAGCTTTTGCAGCAAAGAATTTTTTATCGGCGCCTGCAATTAAAAAATGAGTTAAAGGCTGGTTATTATTGCTTATCAATCCTCCACCAGTGTTGGAAAATGATATTTCGATGTGATTTTTCCGAATTTTATATCCTTTATAAAGCGGTCCTGAATAAATCAGGTTTTGTTTGTAATCCTTGGCAAGCGCCCAAAGTGATAATCGTCGTCCAACTTCCCATTTATAACCCGGATGAATATCTTTCATATTATCGACCAAATCGGTTGTAACTACCATTCCCGAATATGGGAAACGCAGGCATTTTCGCTGCTCGTCCCAGTAATATGCTAATAAATCTGTACCATGTGTTAATTTATCCTTACGCTGCGAGTAATAGTAAGGTGCAATTTGAACATAATAAAACGAAAGCCGGGAATCATTCCACATTTTTTTCCATGTATCGAGCATCAGTTTTGTTTTGGCGGCAAAACTTGTGGTGTCATGTATCATAACATTCGATTCACCCTGATACCATAAAATTCCTTTCATTGTATAAGGAATTATCGGTTTAATCATTCCTTCATACATTTTTCCGGGAGTCATACCATCAATTTTGAAATTTTCCTTGCCTTCGAGTGAGTCTTTAAACAATGGTGATGTCAGATAAGCTTCAGGTGGAGTCCATTGTTCCACCCGTGTTCCTCCCCACGAACTTGAAATGATACCAACCGGAATATTGAGTTTTTCTGCAAGTTCTTTAGCGAAAAAATATCCCGCGGCGCTGACATAACGCAAAGTTGTATCATTTCCATCTTTCCAGCCTGCAGTAGCCAGGGTGTCATGCAATTTTCTTTCCACGTAAAAATGGCGGATAAGCGGATTTTTGGGTTCATCGAGCACTTTTGCCGATAAATCTTCTCCTTTTTTCTGGCCGGCGTAGCGTTTAATAGTACGGTCGAGCGGATATTCCATGTTCGACTGTCCCGAACAAAGCCAAACTTCACCCACAAGAATATTTTGCAGTTCGATAGTGTTTTTCCCATGGATAATCATTTTCTGCGGTTCGGCGTTTGCTTTCAATGGTCCGAGAAAAACCTGCCAGTTTCCACTATTATCAGCAATTGTGTGCAATTTTTGTCCGGCAAAACTTACTGAAATTTTTTCACCTGCTGATGCGGTTCCCCAAATTGCAACTTTTTTACCCTGCTGTAAAACCATATTATTGGTCATCACTTTGGGGAGTTGAATTTGAGAAAAAACTAATAAAGAAATCAGGTTGATAAATATCAGAAGAATGATTTTTTTCATGATAATTTTTTTTTAATCCGTCGTATAAACCTTAAAATCTGAAAATTCTGAAACCCTTGATCCCATCAGCCGCAAACCAATTTTTCCTTCATTAAGATGAGGAAAATTTGAAGTATCCCAACTGCATACAAATGTTTTTCCACCGCCGGTAACTTTCATCAAAATATCATTATTTCTGCGGATAATTGTTACACGATATTTTACATTGGGTTTATACATTCCTGTTCTGAAATTATCGGGAAGTAAATCCGTGCCCGCAAGTCCTTTGCCTGTTTCGGGCAAATAGCGTCGGGCACGCACATAATCTTCAGCAGGATTGTCGTTGTTGTTTTCGAATGCGGCAAAACTTATATGATAAGCGTTGATATGATTAAAATACATTTTCATCGCCGGAATTTTACGTAAATCTTTCCAAAGTGCAATATCTTTATCAAAAGCTCCTTCACCACTTCCTTGGGCAAATAAATAAATTATGTTTACAAATCGTGTGGCAGAATCGCGCCGCACAAAATCAAATTCAATTTTTATATCGCCTGAAAACGATTTTTTAGTCCAAAGTACCGAATGGTCGGCATCGGATGCGGGTTTTGTTCCGGCTTTGAAAAGTAATCCGTTTTTGGAATTTGTTAATGAGGCTTTTTCTCCATCCAAAAACCAGTTTTTTTGCCAGTTGGTTTTCATGTTGTCCGAAAAATTCAGTTTCCAATTCAGTTTTTCAGCTTTAGCAATTTTTACTTTTATCGAATCAGTTTTCGGGTCGGGAATTTTATCGCCAATCAGTTCAAGCATGATTATAGCATTCAATCCCCATTGTGCTGTACTGTTTGTGCTCACAAAAGGATTTTCGTGCACTGGGCGTGTAGTTTCTGCTCCTGAAATTAATTTTGCCGAATATATTTCAGGACGAGTATTTGAACTTTGCAATCTTCTGCCCATCAGAATCTCGCGCCATGCTCTTGCTGCAAGCGAGTCATCATTCAGTTCACGCGCTGCATAAGCTGTAAGCCTTGGTGTACGGAAATTTATATCGCCCCAATTTCGGGTTTTTGCAGTTCTTTCGGCACTGTTGCCCGACATACTGTAATGTCTGCAATATTCGGTAAATGTTTTTCTGAAAGGCTTGTAATCAATCATATCGAACATTTCCATCAGAATTTCGTAACCGCCCATTATTGTTGGAAGATGCGCTTTGTTGGTAACTCCCTGTATCCCATCGTACCACATTCTGCCGGTTGCGGGGTCATAACTCAATCCGTTAGGACCTGTAAAAAGATTATCCGGAAGTTTTGATAAGCTTTCAAGTCCGGCTAATATTTTATTCCGATAAGCAGTATTTTCTGTTCGCTCCCATTCGGTCATCCAGTTACCTGCAAGCGCGAGCCAATCGGGTCCCCAACGCAGACGAGTTGGTCCGTAATATGGAAATTTCTCACGTGGCTGCGCTATGCGCAAAGGTTCATATTTTACAATTGATTTTTCTGCATCGAGCGATTCGCGCATCAGGTCGCCACAGCGTTCGTCGGTAGTCAGGTAATAATAAAATCGCTTCCACGCGGCTTGTCCTATGCGTGCTTCTTTAGCGCCACATCCCCAGTGCGATACATTGTGTCGTGTGCCAAGTCCTTTCATTTCGCCAATATGATATGCATCAACCTCACCGGTGTGTCGTGTCATTGCTTCGGCCATCTGAAAAATGTCGGCGCGTCCGGTTCGTAAAAAAGAATACCATAGCCAATTGTTTGGTGCAAGTTCAGTATTTGCCCATGCAAAACCTCCAATATCGTATCGCCAAACATGCCGACTTGGGTCGTAAGTGTGCATAACATCGCCATAGTTCCAGAATCCGTACCACCGATATTCGTCCACAGCGCGTTTGTAGAAATTGAATGAACTGTCCAACTGATTTTCAATCCAGTTTTTAGTTTCATTTGAGTGGTCTGGTAAACTCCAAACCCCAAATGCTTTTGTTTTATGCAAATATTCGGGCGTACAAACTAATAATTGAGTTGCCGAAGCTATTGATGCCAATTGAACGGATTCGCTTTTAGAAGGCAATTTATCGAAAGGAAAAATCGTAAATTCCGAAGTTCGGCCAATTCCGTAAGGCGTGCTTAAACCCGGCTGAATATCTTCGTAAGTAGCATCAAGGTCGTGTGCTATGGTGTCGTAATGTCGCAGATCCATGGCATCGGCATCGGGAGACCAAAACCACACAGTTAACGAAGCTTTCTGCAATCGTGCATTCTTAATCTCTATTGATGCCGGGTGCGATTGCCAAAAATCTTTAAGTGAAATTGCCACACCGCCCGAAACATCGCCAACAAAGCCAAAACCATCCGAACGTTTGCCAGAGTTTGCAAAAAGCCACGCGCTTTTATCGTTAGTTCGTTTCTGAATAGTAAACGCGTCGGAATGTAATTGTGTAAGTTTGTAATCGTTCCATTCGGGCAAATGATTAAACCACATAAATGCTGTAGAATCGTTAGAGGTAATTTCAGGAACTCTTATGCCATTCATTTGATTTTGCAGAATATTGCGGTCGCCTTTAAATACAAATGGATGTCGCGTTACTATTGGTTTTACCGGTTCACTCCACAAACCGCCATCGCCGGCGCTGAAACGCACGTGCCGGTTATGAACATTCTCGCGAAAAGGAATATCAAAAGTTAAACCCAGCCCTTTTATAAAATCTGTTTCCTGATTTCCATCGAAAACAAAAGAATGTACAACGCGAACTTCAGGAATTCCGGCATAAAAATAAAAGCGTATATCGAAAGGAAGTAATTCGCGTTTTTTCGAAAGCGAACTTTGTGTTCCGCTGATTTTTATCACGCTGCGGAGTGTTCCTTTTTGTTCAATTGTAACTGATTTAATTTCAGAGGCGTAATTTTCATAACTTGTTGAACCTTGTTTTTCGCGGTTTTCGAGTTTCAGACAAAATCGCGCGTTTTCAGCAAGCGTTTTTTCGCCGGTTTTTATGCTGCGGATAAGATTTTCTCCATTTTTCGGTATTTCATATCTGAAATCTCCGTTTAAAACGATAATATAATTTTCGTTTTCTTCTGTAGAAATTCCGGATATGTTTTTACTGCTTTTTACTCCTTCAAGCACATATTTTTCTGCTGATGGAACTGTTGCAGCCATCCCCATCCATTTCACTGAACCATCTGGCCAAAAAGCCAGAGGCCATGTTTGCACAGGTATTTCCTCGGCATCTGCTTTTAGTATATAAAGCTGGTCTTTTTTTACTTCCGATTTCCCGAAAGGAACTCCCCAGCTAATTCCGCTAAGTTTTTTACTGTTATTGTTGAGCATTTTCAGTTCAACTTTTTGAGCAATAACCGAAACTGAAATAAGTGTTAAAGCCAACAGTATTAACCGTTGGCTATGATATTTTCCGAAGCAATTTTTGTGCATAAGCGGAATTTTTTTACAAAAATCAGGTGTGGATTATATTAATTTGCTTTCGATTTATATGCCAGGGCATACAAACGCATTTGCTTAATCATGGCAAGTAAACCATTGGAACGGGTAGGAGAGAGGTGCTCACGCAAACCTATTTTTTCTATGAAAAATAAATCGGTATTTAAAATTTCATCGGGAGTATGACCCGAAAGAACCTGAATAAGCAATGACACGATACCTTTTACAAGTATAGCATCGCTCTCGCCTCTGTAAGTGATAATGCCATCTTTAAAATCAGCAGTAAGCCATACACGGCTCTGACAACCTTCAATAATGTTCTGAGGAACTTTTTCTGATTCCTCCACCGGTTGAAGATTGTTTCCCAAATCAATCAGAAGTGAATATTTGTCCATCCAGTCGTCAAACTGGTTGAATTCTTCAATAATTTCGTTTTGTTTTTCCGTTATGTTCATTTTAATTATTTTGTTTTGTGTTCAAAGTTTTAAATTTTCAATGTTTCAATGTTTCATGGTTAGTAGAGACAAGGCATGCCTTGTCTCTACCAAAGGTTTTGGTATTTTCTTATTTTCTCATTTTCTCACAAATTGTAACTATTAACATAAGGGTCAACTAAGCATCATTACCACCCTTTTCATCGCCTCAATAAATGTATCAATTTCTTCTTTTGTGTTATAAAATGAAAATGAAGCTCGTACTGTACCCGGAATTCCGAGTGAATCAGTCAAAGGTTGTGCGCAGTGATGTCCGGTGCGAACGGCAATACCCAATTTGTCGAGCAACATGCCTATGTCATAAGGGTGAATGTTTCCAACAAGAAAAGAAATTACCGCGCTTTTTTCTTTGGCTGTACCGAAAAACCGGATGCCATCAATTTCTTTAAGCTTCTCAGTGGCATACTCGGTAAGTTCATGTTCATAAGCTGCAATGTTTTCTATTCCAATGCTTTCTACATATTCGAGTGCGCGGGCAAGCGCTGTTGATCCAACATAATCGGGTGTTCCTGCTTCAAATTTGAATGGCAGCTCATTATAAGTAGTTTTATCGAATGTAACATTCTGAATCATTTCTCCTCCACCCTGATAGGGTGGTATCGCATTCAACCATTTTTCCTTTCCGTAAAGCACGCCAATTCCGGTTGGAGCATAAATTTTATGACCGGAAAAAACGTAAAAATCCGCATCGAGCTCCTGAATATTTACTTTAATATGTGGAACTGCCTGCGCACCGTCAATCAGTACCGGAATATTTGCTGAATGTGCAATTTTTATAATTTCCTTTACAGGATTTACGGTACCCAATACATTTGAAACGTGTGCCACTGAAATGATTTTTGTACGTACTGAAATCAGCTTGCTGAATTCTTCAATAATAAGCTCGCCATTGCTATTCATCGGAATTACTTTCAATTTCATTCCTTTACGCTCGCATAGCATTTGCCATGGAACTATATTTGAATGATGTTCCATAACCGAAACAATCACTTCATCGCCCGGGTTGCAAAAAGTTTCGCCAAATGAAGTCGCAACCAGATTAATAGCCTCGGTTGTTCCGCGTGTAAAAATTATTTCTTCACGCTTTTCAGCTCCCAAAAACTCCGCCACTTTTGTGCGGGCATCTTCGTGCGCTTCGGTAGCTTTCATGCTCAGGTAATGCACTCCGCGATGAATGTTAGCGTTCAGGTGATAGTAAGCGTAATCAATTTTTTCGACTACACAGCGGGGTTTTTGTGTAGTGGCTGCATTATCGAAGTAAATCAGTGGTTTGTTGTATATTTTTTCGGAAAGTATGGGAAATTCAGCACGAATTTCGTCTATATTATCTTTGAACATGTTGTTTGAGTTGTTAGTTTTTACAAAAGTATAAAAAAACCATCAATTTTCTTTGTTATACATTTTTGAAAGTAAGGTGTATGTTTTTTAATTGAAAAAATGATAGATGAAGTAATAATCATTTTTAAAGAAAAATTGTTCGATGATTATCAGTATTGAACAATATGTAATTTCCGGATTTCTTGAAATAGTCAGAATTCAGTTTAATATTCCCCATACAATAACTACTATAATCCTTTATTTCCAAAAGTGCAATAAGAACCTAAACCCTAAATACCAGCAAAAACTTCTTAAACCAATACACCAATTAACCAATCGCCAATTCACCAAACACCAATTCACCTTCTCAAATGTTAATTTTTATAGTGTGTTTTTTACAATATGGCAATACGCACTCTCTTAAAAATGTATTTTTCAGATAAGATATTAAAATAAGTTAATCGGTTTGGCATGTAAGATTTTTATTCACAACTTTGCAATGTAAACAAACAGATAAATTTTTCATAGTTAAGGTTTAAGTTAAATGTGTAAAGGGTGGCCGGGAGGTTACCCTTTACTTTTTTAAATAATTATGAGCGAGCTAACCCCAAATTATTATAATTCCAGATTTTCATATTCTGAAATGATATTTATTAAAAAGCAAGAGGGCATCCCGTAAGGAATGCCCTCTTTTAACATAAATCTTAATGTGAATATCTTTATTTGCTGATGAAATTATCCTTAGTGTAACGTTCTGAAATTACTCCGGAATTATCTTTCAGCCTTTTTGGGCTGTTAGAAGTTGCTTTAGAATTTCATCAGTTTTCTCTTCAATTTTGTTAAAGGTTTTTCTTTTTCCGGCTTTTGAGGGTCGGTTAAAAATCTCTGATTAGTTTCTCAGCATTTTCCTTTGTAGTTACTATTTGTTTTCAGTTTACAGCACGTTAAACAAACACTGATTGTTTCTGTTCGAAACTTACTTTCGAATGTTTTCGTGTTTTTAGCAGTAAAATCAACTACCTGATTGATTGCTCAAGTCGGTTCTGATTTCACTTTTCCCCGTAAACTTCCGGTGCGCTTTCTCCTGAATCTGATTTCTCAGAATCGAATAATTTGCTCTGACTTTTCGTAACTTTTGTTGCAGAAGTTTTATAAGCCGCTGTACTTTTATTTCGGTGTTTTTCGTTGTTCATGATGAACTCAGAATTTTTTTTCGAATATCATTTCCCGATTGGTTTTATTGATGTGGGCGGTTTAATTTGTTCTCACAATTTCATGCTGTCATCACTGTCCGTCTCTTTTCAGATACTTAAGTTTTGAAAGCTACCACGTCATTATCATCAACTTTCCTTGTGCTATGGCTACGTGCTTACTGCCGATGCTTTCACATCTTTGGTTTTTTACGCGCTACTTCATTCTTCTATGTCGCTACTTTAGTTCCGTCCTTTTTGAGGGGATTTTCGCTATAGTATCTTATACTTCCGAATTCTGTTTTTCTCTTTCTCATTTTATCAGGCTTTCGCCTTTTTATGAGTTAGTTTTTTTAGCTTTCAGGATTATCCTGATCTGGTTGATAGTCGTTATGCTTTTCCTTCAATATCGCTATTTTCAGGATTTGCATTTCACTTCAATTTTTCCATACTGCTTTTTTACTCTGTCGGTATTTCTACTTAAAAACTGAACAGACATAAGTCTGTTTTGAGTTGCATGTATTCCGCGGACTTTAAATTTTTCGTGTGCTGCATCGCTCGGGAATTGTAAGGTGAATTGCATTTGGTGCGCGTAGCTCCATTTGTTCCATCCTCCGAAACTTTGGTCGGCAACCTGAATTGCCAACTGGTTTCATATTTTCCCGGCTACCCGGCTTTCCTATCGGACATTGCCGAAAGGTTGCGTTTATTACAAACGCACCATTTATAATCTGTTGAGCCCAACCCTTGGGTGACGAACATTGAGGTAAGAACCTTCAAACTATCAGCCTTGCTATACGTCTCGTTGCAAACTTGCGCTCACAACACAGGAGATAACTCTGTCATAACAGTCAGTACGTTCTTCAGCCAAAACGTGAATACGCCTTCGCGTTTGGAAGTGGCAGTCAACTCTCAGTTTTTAGTGTATCAGCATTTCAAAGATCGTTCAGCATTACGCTTTATGTTTTGAGCCTAAGCTCGTGCTACAAATATAAAACATGTGCAATGCGTTTTGCAAGTTTTTTTGCCTGTTATTATAAACAACTTATGAACACAAGTTATCAACAGGTTAACTATTTAATTATCAGATTTATAATAAGTAATTGTTGAAAAGCGGAAAGTTGTAATTTTGTTGTAATGCATGAAAAGTATAAATCAGGAGAATTTTTTCAGTAAGAAAAAATTATTCAACAGAATTATTTTCTAAAATTATCTGAATGAACCTCCGATAATATCGAGTAATTCGGCAGTGATGGCTTGCTGGCGTTGTTTATTATATTCAAGTGAAAGATCTTCAAGCAAATCATCGGCATTATCATCGGCAATTTGCATAGCTACTGTTCGCGCAGCATGTTCAGAGGTATAAGCATCGAGCATGGTGGCATAAATTCGGAGGTTTTGAACAAGAGGAATCAATCGGTCAATTACGTCCTCTTTCGAAGGTTCAATAATATAATCGGCTTTAATTTGTCCCTTGCCATAATAAGAAAGTTCGAATGGTAAAAATGTATCTACGGTAAGTTTCTGAACTGCTTTGTTTACATAATGAAAATAAATCACTTTCACCCGGTCAATTTCGTTATTGATAAACATTTTCATTAAGAGTTCGGCTAAATCTCCGGCTTTATCAAAATCAGGTTTCTCTGCCAGATCATCAAAATTGCCGGCAACATTTATACCGAGTTTCGAGCAGGCCTGATAAACTTTTTTCCCGATAGGAAATACTACAATATCTTCCTTGCGCACATCTCTATGAGTTTTTATCGATTGCTGCATGCGTTTTATCAGAATATTATTATAGTTACCACAAAGCGATGAATTTGATGCAAAAACCACGATTGCCACGCGATGTACATCTCTGATGCGTGTAAAAACAGAATCGATTTCTTCAGCAGAACTGAGATAATTTCGAAGAATATCGTTGAGTCGCTGTTGGTACGGACGGAAACTGGTAACAATTTTCTCTGCTTTGCGGAGTTTTGCCGCCGATACCATTTTCATAGCCGAGGTAATCTTTTGAGTAGATTTCACCGTTTGAATTCTCGATTTTATTTCCTTTAACGAGCCCAAAATGTTTCTTTTTTTTGATTATTTGATATGTGCTATGATTAAATGCGCCAATTAAATATCTATTGTGATATTATTTTTCGTTTTGTTCTTTATCAATGAGGTTATTAGAAACAACTTCAGCAACCTTTTCGAGTATGGAAGTAACTTCATCATTTATAATCCCTTTTTTAAGTACATCGAGTACTTCTTTACGGTAAGATGTTTCAAGAATTGTAAGCAGATTTGATTCAAATTCTTTTACCGCATTTACAGGAATATCGTGCAATAAACCTTGTGTACCACAATAAAGCACGGCAATTTGCTTTTCAACAGGCATAGGATTGTTGAGCGATTGTGTAAGCAGAATGGTGTTTTTTCGTCCTTTGTCAATTGTCATTGCGGTTACAGCATCCATTTCACTTCCAAATTTACTGAAGGCTTCCAATTCGCGGAATTGAGCCTGATCAATTTTAATTGTGCCCGCAACTTTTTTCATTGCTTTTATCTGTGCATTTCCACCGACACGCGATACCGAAATACCCACATTAATTGCTGGTCTTATTCCACGGTTAAACAAATCAGTATCAAGAAATATCTGCCCATCAGTTATCGAAATCACATTAGTAGGAATATATGCGGATACATCTCCTGCCTGAGTTTCGATAATTGGTAGCGCTGTTAACGAACCTCCACCTTTTACTTTCGAACGTAAACTTTCAGGTAGATCGTTCATTTTTTCTGCTACTTCCTGCCTGTTAATTATTTTAGCGGCACGTTCCAGAAGCCGGGAGTGTAAATAGAAAATATCTCCCGGATATGCTTCGCGTCCCGACGGACGACGTAGAACAAGTGAAACCTCGCGATATGCGACAGCCTGTTTCGAAAGATCATCGTAAATTACAAGTGCATGGCGTCCGGTATCTCTGAAATATTCTCCTACAGCAGCTCCCGCAAAAGGTGCGAAATATTGTAAAGCAGCCGGATCCGAAGCATTGGCAGCAATTATTATTGTATAATCCAAAGCATTATGCTTGCGAAGCGTTTCCACTATTCCTGCAACTGTAGAACCTTTTTGACCGATTGCAACATAAATGCAATAAACAGGATTGCCTTCTTCGAAATTTTTACGTTGATTAATAATGGCATCAATAGCAATGCTGGTTTTGCCGGTTTGCCGGTCGCCGATTATCAATTCACGCTGACCAAGTCCGATGGGAATCATTGCATCAATAGCTTTTAAACCGGTTTGTAACGGTTGTATTACAGGTTGACGAAAAATTACTCCCGGAGCTTTTCGTTCAAGTGGCATCTCGGTTAAATTACCTGAAAATCCTCCATTTCCATCAATCGGTTCGCCCAAAGGATTAATCACTCTACCTAACATACATTCGCCAACCATAATTGAAGCAACGTGTTTGGTTCTCTTTACCGTGTTTCCTTCTCTTATCCGGTTTGTAGGACCCAGTAAAACAGCACCTACATTATCAGCTTCAAGGTTCATAACAATGGCTTTCATGCCATTTTCAAACACGAGTAATTCGTTTGCTTCGGCGTTGTTCAGTCCGTATATACGCACAACACCATCGTTTACCTGTAAAACCTTGCCGGTTTCATCAAAGTGGACTCCGGTATCAATTCCATCGAGCTGCATACGCAGTATTTCCGAAACTTCACTTACATTTATTTGGTTTGACATAAATTTCTTTTTCGATGATAAATGGTAATTTCAGTTTTCTTTTTTGTTTTTATCAAATTGTTTTTCTATCCCGACAGTTTAAAAAAATCAGACAGTTGGTAACAATTTTCTAATCCAAATTGAATGACGTGGAGTATTTTTCTTTCATGTCTTTAATTCGTCGGGCAATACTTGCATCCCAACGCAAATTATCAACATCAACTATAAATCCTCCTATGATTGAGCTATCGGTGAGCTTTTCAAACTCAACTGTTCCACCGGTTTTCGCTTCAATCATATTCAATAGTTTTTTCTCAGTTTCAATGTTCGGTTCGGTAGCTGTTACCAATCGAGCTACATGAATATTGTTTTTTTTTCGATATAAATCGATATATTTCATTGCAACCTGAATCAGAAAATCTTCACGTCCTTTTTCGAAAAGAAAATCAATAAATTGAGAAGTTGCCTCGCTAATCGGTTTTCCAAAAGCGGTTACAACTACCTTCTTTTTATCTTTGATTTTTAAAGTAGGGCTATTCAATGCAAAGTTCAACTCACGTACTGTGTCCGAAACGTCCAATAATATTCGCATTTCGTTATACACGGTTTTATCCGCACTTTTATCCGCGGCAAAACTGTAAAGCGCTGTGGCGTATCTTACTGAAATCAGGCCTCTGTTCATATTAGCTGATTTTTACGACTTGGTAATGTGAATATCGTCGATAAGGCGATTTATCAACTCCATTTGTTCATCAGTGCTATCAAGTTGTGTTTTGATGAGCTTCTCAGCTACATCTACCGAAAGCGATGCAATAACATTTTGCACATCGCGCAATGCATCTTCCTTTTCTTTCTGAATTTTCTGACGGGCATTTTCAATCATTTTTTCGCCTTCAGCAATTGCATTTTCGCCCGCTTCTTTTATTATGTTTTGAGCTGTTTTGGCAGCTTCGCCCACAACCCTTAAGTGCTCACGATTGGCTTCTGAAATAAGCGTTAAGCTTTCTTTTCTGAGCTTTTCCGATTCTTCACGTGCCTTTTGAGCTTCGAGCAGCGATTGGGTGATAAATTCACGGCGTTCATCTATCATTCTCAAAATTACCGGAAAACCGAATTTTGTGAGCAGAAAAACAACTATTCCGAATGTTAAAAGCATCCAGAAAAGTAATCCCGGATCAGGTGTTAATAATGACATACAATTGAATTTATCTGATTAAATTAATTTTCTACGTCTTTTTTTAGAATCAAAAAACGTAATTTTTCATTGCCGGAAAAAACGTTTCTACAAAAATGAATCTACTGAAAGACGATACATTACTAAAGAATAAAACCGCAAACAACGATAGCAAAAAGTGAAACAGCATCGATAAAAGCTGCGGCGATAATCATACTCATACGAATATCGTTTGTTGCTTCAGGTTGACGTGCAATGCCATCCATTGCCGATTGTCCGATTTTTCCAATGCCAAATGCTGCGCCCAAAGCAGCAAGTCCAATTCCTAAACCGGCGCTTAGTTTTGCTAAACCCGATGCGGCAGTTGCCTGTAAAATTAGTGATAATAGCATACTTTCTTAAATTTAATGATTTATATTTACTGATTCTTCTTTCTTATGATGAGGCTCTACACGAGCCAAACTAATGAAAATTGCTGTTAGTAATGTGAATACATAGGCTTGTATATACGCTACAAGAAATTCTACAAGTCCGAGAAACACAATAAAAATTACCGAAACCATTGTCATTCCAGTATTAATTGCAAAGCCCATTTTTACGGTTACAAAAATTACGCATGTAAGCGCAAGTATCACCGAATGCCCGGCTAATATATTTGCAAACAAACGTATCATAAGTGCAAAAGGTTTCATAAAAATGCCTACTAATTCAATTATTGGCATTACAGGTATGGGAACTTTAAGCCACAAGGGTACATCAGGCCAAAGAATTTCGCGCCAATATTCTTTTGAACCTTTTATGTTTACAATTAAAAAAGTTATAAAAGCTAAAGTGAATGTTACTGTGATATTTCCTGTAACATTGGCTCCGCCCGGAAAAACAGGCAAGATACCGGTAAGATTATTCACAAAAATGAAAAAAAACAATGTCAACAAATAGGGCGCATACTTTTTTGCTTGTTTACCTAATGATGATTTTATCACATTCTCGTAAATGTCGGTAATAAATATCTCCATAAAAACTACATAATTACTTCCGGGAACAAAACCATTACGTTTATACGAACGGGTTACAGGAAATATGAGCGCTAACAGTAAGATACTGCTGAAAATTATGGATAAAGCATCTTTTGTCAAAGAAAAATCAAGTGGTCTAATATGCTCACCATTATTGTCGGTTTCCACAATTTTTCCTTCATAATTCCCTTCATGAGCAATTCTGAAACCTTTGTATTCACCAGTTTTGTGTAATTTCGAGCTTAGAAATATATTTAATCCTGATTTTTTACTGATAACAATAACAGGAAGCGGAACAGTAATATCTTTTTCCCCGATAGTTGCTATGTGCCATTCATAAGTATCAACCAAATGATGCAGAATCAGGCTTTTAATGTCAAGTTCCTGATATGCATGCGAAGTTTTATGTTCGTTGTTTTCTGCTCTCAATAATAAATTGAAAGAGTACAACAAAATTATTAACGACAATATTTTTACCGGTACTTTACACATTTTTTCTGTTCTGTTTGTCGGATTTTTCAGTTTGTGCAAAAAAATACATTTCAAGGAACATATAAATAAAATAGTATGCTCCGAAAGTCAGAATCAGTTCTTTGGCTTTATCCTGCAGCAAAGCGTATAAAATTATAAGCATTATGGCAGAAAGAACAAATTTCGACACTTTTATAATCATATAAATATTTACAACTTTTCTCGCATTTTCTCTATTGAGCGATGTCAGGATATTTATTACAGATATTCCTGTGACGAAAAAGAACGAAGGAACGATTGGATAAAAGTCAATATTTTCAAGTTTCAGTACACTGCTCAACAACCACCATCCCCCCCAACCGATTACAATCATTATCAAACTGAAAATTATAACCAATTTATTATTTTTGTGTTTCATTAGGTTTATTGTTGTCGTTAATATTTTCTACACAGGCGTAAATCTCATTTTTATACACTTCGCAAAATCCACTCTCAATTTCAATTTTTCCTAATGGAACTGTGTTTTCTGAAAAACTGATAAAGCCTTTGGTGAGCGCTGCAATAATGGGTGCATGATTATTCAGCACAGTAAAATTGCTTTTTACTCCGGGAAATGTTACTGAATCAACATATCCTGAAAAAAGTATTTTCTCCGGTGTAAGAATCTCAAGTTTCATTTATCAATAATTTCTAATATCTTTCTAAACCAATTACATTTTACTTTTATAAAAATTATGCATCTTTTTTCCTTGCCATTTTCAGTAACTGATGACCTTTTGCTATAGCTTCGCTTATTGTACCCACGTTGAGAAAAGCCATTTCGGGCATTTCATCGAGTTGTCCATCAAGTATCATCTGAAAACCATGTATGGTATCTTCAATTGATACCATCACACCCGGAACGCCGGTAAATTGCGCTGCCATATGAAAAGGTTGTGAGAGAAAACGCTGCACTTTACGGGCGCGTTGAACTGTTTTTTTATCTTCTTCCGATAACTCTTCCATGCCAAGAATCGAGATAATATCCTGCAACTCTTTATTGCGTTGCAGAATTTCCTTTACTCTTTGAGCCGTTTCGTAATGTTCTGTGCCTACAACTTCCGGATTCAGAATTCGCGATGTTGATTCAAGCGGATCAACAGCCGGAAAAATACCCAGTTCGGCAATCTTTCGGCTCAAAACAGTTGTTGCATCAAGATGCGTAAATGTAGTTGCGGGTGCAGGGTCGGTGAGGTCATCGGCAGGAACATAAACGGCCTGAACGGATGTGATTGAGCCATTTTTGGTAGATGTGATTCTTTCCTGCATTCGTCCCATTTCGGTGGCAAGCGTAGGTTGATATCCTACGGCAGATGGCATACGACCAAGTAATGCAGAAACTTCTGAACCTGCTTGTGTAAACCTGAAAATATTATCGATAAAAAATAAAATATCTTTTCCTCCTTGTTCGCCAGAATCCCTAAACGATTCGGCTATGGTAAGTCCTGATAATGCTACTGAAGAGCGTGCGCCGGGAGGTTCATTCATTTGCCCGAAAACCAATGTAGCCTGGGATTTTCCGAGTTCTTCTTTATTAACTTTTGTAAGATCCCAATCGCCTTCCAACATCGATTTTTTAAAATCTTCGCCGTATCTTATTACGTTCGATTCTATCATTTCGCGAAGCAAATCGTTGCCTTCGCGAGTGCGTTCGCCAACGCCTGCAAAAACAGAGAATCCGTTATGTTTTTTTGCGATATTGTTGATAAGTTCCATGATAATTACGGTTTTACCAACGCCTGCACCGCCAAATAATCCGATTTTTCCACCTTTGGCATAAGGCGCAAGCAAATCAATTACTTTGATGCCGGTAAACAAAACACTTTCTATTGTGGTAAGATCTTCGAATTTGGGAGGCTCGTGATGAATCGGTTTCGAAACTGTTTTATTTAGTTTTTCCATCCCGTCTATAGCTTCGCCGGTAACATTTAAAAGTCGTCCTTTTACCTGATTGCCAATAGGCATGGAAATGGGGCTTCCAAGTGGCGTAACTTTCATTCCACGCTGCAAACCATCAGTAGAATCCATAGCAACACAACGTAGCGTTTGCTCACCAATGTGCTGTTGTACTTCCAGTATCAAGTGTTGACCGTTTTCACGGTCAACACTCAGAGCATCGTATATCGATGGAAGGCTTATTTTGTCATCCTGACTGAACTCAAAAATTACATCGACTACAGGACCGATAATTTGAGAGATTAAACCGGATTTTTTCATTTTTTAAATTTCTGATTAGTTTTAACACAAGGGTTATACTTCATTTTGAAGTATGAGCTATGCAAAGCTAATTCAAATTTTTTAAAAAATGGCAATCGAAAAAGCTAAAACATCAATTTCTCTATAAAAATAAAAGCTATAGCACCGGAAAAGTAACCAATCAGTGCTATCCAGCTAATTTTTTTTACGTACCAAAAGAAATCAATTTTTTCGATTCCCATTGCTGCAACGCCGGCAGCCGAACCGATAATGAGAATACTACCTCCTGTGCCGGCACAATAAGCCAGAAATATCCAAATAAAGTTATCCATTGGGAATTGGGTTAGACTGTACATTCCCTGAAATGCAGCCACTATTGGCACATTATCTATTACCGATGAAAGTAAACCTACAGCCATCACAATAAGTTTTTGATCGCCAATTTTTGTTGTGAGCCATTCGGCGGCATGAGGTAAAATTTGAGACGATTCCATGGCTCCAACTGCCATTAGAATACCAAGAAAAAACAATATACTCGATATATCAATTTTATGTAAAATATATACAAGAGTGAGTTTTTCTTTATGTTCTTCCGATGCATTACGATGAAGTAGTTCAGTAATAACCCACATTATTCCCAAGCCGAGCAACATTCCCATAAATGGAGGAAGATGGGTGTAAAGTTTAAATACCGGTACCGATATGAGTGCAAGTACTCCCGTTGTTAGCATAAATGCGCGTTTACGTGTGCTGACTCTTTGTTTTTGGTCATATATGGGATGCTCATGCGGTTCAACATTACCTTTCAGACTAAACGAAACTACAATCAAAGGTATAACTAAACTTATCAGACTTGGTATGAACATTTGTGTCATGATGCTTCCTGTAGAAATCTGTCCGCCAATCCACAACATTGTGGTAGTGATATCTCCGATTGGTGTCCAGGCGCCACCAGCGTTTGCTGCAATAACTACTATCCCAATGAAGAAAAGCCTGTCACTTTTTTGTGGAATCAGTTTTCGGAGTAACGAAATCATTACAATAGTTGTAGTGAGGTTATCGAGAATTGCCGAAAGGAAAAATGTGAGAAACCCTGCCATTATAAGCAGTCTTCGCTTGTCTGTTTGTTTGATAAAATCTGTGATAATATCAAAACCATCGTGCGCATCGACTAATTCGACTATAGTCATAGCGCCAATCAAAAAGAACAAAATTCCCGAAATATCGGCAATATGTTCCATAAGTTGCACATTTACTTCGTGCTTGTCGGGTGTAGCAAGGATATAAATAACCCAACATACAACTCCGGTAATTAAAGCTACTGCTGCTTTGTTAATTTCAGTTTTGTTTTCGAGGGTTATTGCCAAATAACCCAAAATAAAAACAATCACAATTGCTAATACCATACCTTTTTTGTTTAATGTTAAAAACTCTAAATAACTATTTTTGTATTAAAGAAAATGCTCATAAAAAGTGAAGACGACAAAAGGGCGGCACCCTTTTGTCGTCTTCACTTATATGTTTTCAATATTATTAATCAGAAATTTTCTGACTATCTTTTCCATTTGAATAACTTTTCGCTTTTCAGCGTTTTTTAGTCCAGTTTCAGTACTGCAAGAAATGCTTTCTGAGGTACTTCAACATTTCCGATTTGTTTCATTCGTTTTTTGCCTTTTTTTTGTTTTTCGAGTAATTTTCGTTTTCGTGAAATATCTCCTCCGTAACATTTTGCGGTAACATCTTTTCTTACTGCCTTAATAGTTTCTCTAGCAATAATTTTTGCACCAATTGCTCCTTGAATTGCAATGTCGAATTGTTGACGCGGGATAAGTTCCTTAAGTTTTTCGCACATTCTTCGTCCCAGCGGAACTGCATTGTCAATATGAATCAATGATGACAATGCGTCAACAGGTTCACCATTCAATAATATATCGAGTTTAATCAGTTTTGAAGGACGATATCCGTTAGGATGATAATCGAAAGAAGCATAACCTTTTGAAATGCTTTTTAACCGATCGTAGAAATCGAAAACAATTTCTCCCAATGGTAAATCGTAAATCAACTCCATACGGTTGCCTGAAATATAATCTTGTTTTACCAATTCACCACGTTTACCCAAGCAAAGAGTCATAATTTGACCGATATAATCAGTGCGTGTAATAATTGAAGCGCGAATATAGGGTTCCTCTATTCTGTCGATAGACATTATGTCGGGTAAGCCGGCCGGATTATGAACTTCAATCATTTCTTCTTTTTTTGTCCATACTTTATACGACACGTTGGGAACAGTGGTGATAACACTCATGTCAAACTCTCTATCGAGCCTTTCCTGAATTATTTCCATGTGAAGCATACCCAAAAAACCGCACCGAAATCCAAAACCCAATGCTACTGATGATTCCGGTTCAAATGTGAGCGATGCATCATTAAGCTGTAACTTCTCAATTGATGTTCTTAAGTCTTCAAAATCTTCGGTTTCGATAGGATAAACACCGGCGAAAACCATGGGTTTAACTTCTTCGAATCCGCTTATTGCCTTGCTGCATTGGCGTTTTACATGGGTTATGGTGTCGCCTACTTTTACTTCTTTTGAGGTCTTTATTCCCGAAATAATATAGCCTACATTTCCAGCGCTTAAAGTTTGGCATGGAACCATATCGAGACGTAAGATTCCGATTTCGTCGGCGTTGTATTCTTTTTCAGTGGCTACAAATTTTACCAAATCGCCTTTGCTGATAGTTCCATTTTCAATTTTGAAATAAGCTATAATTCCACGGAATGAATTGAATACCGAGTCGAAAATTAAACACTGTAAAGGTGCTTCAGGATCACCTTTCGGAGCAGGTACTCTATTTACAATCGCTTCAAGAATTTCATCGACACCCATACCTGTTTTCCCACTTGCGCGAATTATATCTTCAGGTTTACAACCTAATAAATCAACAATTTGGTCTTCAACTTCATCGGGCATGGCACTATCCATGTCCATTTTGTTCATTACCGGAATTATTTCCAAATCGTGCTCAATAGCCATGTAAAGATTTGAAATAGTTTGCGCCTGAATGCCCTGTGTGGCATCAATTATTAGCAAAGCACCTTCACAAGCTGCAATCGAGCGTGATACCTCATACGAAAAATCCACGTGTCCCGGAGTGTCAATCAGGTTAAAAATATATTCTTCGTTGTTAAAACGATAATTCATTTGTATGGCATGACTTTTTATAGTAATGCCTCTTTC
This sequence comes from uncultured Paludibacter sp., assembly GCA_964405245.1. Taxonomy (GTDB): domain Bacteria; phylum Bacteroidota; class Bacteroidia; order Bacteroidales; family Paludibacteraceae; genus Paludibacter. Next base: position 2,261 of record CAYONE010000045.1, on the reverse strand, counting down.
GCGCTCAAGATCCATATCATCGAGTACCTGAGCTTGCATATTTTTATCCGATATGGTTTTTGTGTATTCGAGCAAACGGTCGGCGAGCGTACTTTTCCCGTGATCGATATGGGCAATAATACAAAAATTGCGGATTTTATTCATTATTTCTATATGTGGTTTATTTTGAGGTGCAAAAATACGCAAAAAAAATGATTTTTTTATGGTGTTGTTTTTTTGTTAATCTGAGGTATAATTCAAGCTGTTGGATTTTAATTTTCTTGATTTGCAAGAAAAATAAATCGTTATTCTTTATGTAATGAAAATTTCATAATAAAGGGATTTTCTTTTATTCAATATCTATACATTTTCTTAATAAGTAGGTGCTCACTTTTAGTTTATACTATTCTGTACCGCCCCTAAATCTCCTAAAGACTTTTGCCGAGTAGAAATACTGTTAATTTCTGCAATTTTCGGACTTCAGTAGCACCCTTTAGGCTTCACCGTGAGCTCAGTCTAACGGGGTTCTGATGGAAGTTAGTTGTAATAAAATATACTCAATTAAGGCTTTACATCGAGTTGTCGGTATGTCTCACGCATAGCTTCTTCATTATCTGTAATTATCAGTAAAGTGTCACCTACATCAAGATTTGTGTTACCGCGAGGTATGAAATAGCTTTTATGCCTTTTTACCATAACCAGTAAAGTTTGATCGGGGAGTGAAATATCCATAACTTTTCGTCCGTTAGCTAACATGTTTTCATTTACCGAAATTTCACACATTGCCGATTTTATTTCATCGGAAAATTCCACATCAAACTCTTTTAATAGTCTTTTTTTAGCAACAGGCAATGCCAATTTTAGCCATTTAGCCATACTGTAAACAGTTGTTCCCTGTAATAAAAGCGAAATAATGGTAATAAAAAACACAATATTAAACATCATGTTTGCATGAGGAATTTCGTTAATAAGCGGATAAGTGGCAAAAATAATGGGCACAGCGCCTCTTAATCCAACCCAAGAACTGTAAAGCTTTGCTTTTGACGAAATACTCCTGAATGGAAGAAGTGATAAAAAAACCGAAATTGGACGTGAGAAAAAAATCATAAAAAGACTTATCACTATGCCTACGCCCGCAACCGGCAATAGTTCGGTGGGATTTACAAGCAAACCGAGCGAAAGAAACATTATAATCTGAAAAAGCCATGTTAAACCATCGAAAAACCTTAAAGTGCTGCGTTTGTGCACAAATCGGCGATTGCCAATGAGCAGTCCACCAATATAAACAGCCAAATACCCGTTTCCTCCAATGAAAGTTGCAAAGCCAAACAGGAAAAACATGATGGTAATTAACAATACTGAATAAAGCGCATCATTGTCAAGGTTTATTTTTTTGATAATAAAAACACTTAATCTACCAAGCAAATAGCCAGATAATCCTCCTACAAAAAGCTGTTGTAAAAACATAAATAGAATGCTCCAACCACTGATTATCGGGTTTTGTATGAGTTGTATCATAACAATGGTTAGAATGAAAGCCATAGGATCGTTACTGCCACTTTCGAGTTCAAGTAACGGCCGCACATTTTCCTTTAGCGAAAGTCCCTTTGAGCGGAGAATGGAAAATACCGAAGCAGAATCCGTGGACGACATGATGCTTGCTAGAAGTATCGATTCAAAAAGAGTAAATGTAACAGTATGAAAAATATTATTTGTAAGAAACCAGATAAAAGTACCTGTTATAAGAGCTGTAAGGAAAACGCCAACCGTGGACAAAACTATTCCAGGTGCAAAAACAGGTTTTATATCTGTCAGGCGTGTATCAAGACCTCCTGAAAATAAAATTATATTCAGTGCAATAACACCTATATATTGTGCCAATCGCGGTGAAGAAAATTCAAGTCCAAGTCCATCATGCCCCGCGAGAAAACCTATAAGCAAGAACAGTAGCAGCGTTGGAAGTCCGAATCTGTTGCCGGCTTTACCAATGATTAAACTTAGAAAAAGCAATAGCGATCCGATAAGTATGTATAATTCGAAGGAAAATTCCATAGGGTATTCATCTTTAATTTCAATTTTAGCAAAGTTAATAAATAGCACCGGAAATGCAGCAAATCAACTATATGAAAAAATAGTTAAGTTTGATTGTTGGTGAATTTCTGAACAATTTTAAAATTTTATTTTGCAGTTTCGAAAAATGTCCCTATATTTGCACCCGCAAAACGGAAATGGTGCCATAGCTCAGTTGGTAGAGCAAAGGACTGAAAATCCTTGTGTCCCCG
>CAYONE010000044.1:0-33704 GCA_964405245.1 uncultured Paludibacter sp. | reverse complement strand
TGAATATTGTTGATAAACAACCATATAATAAATTAATTCAAATAATCTCTAATATTTCAAAACTTTTATGTGAAAACAAAAAAATCAACTTGCAAAAATACGTATTTTTTATGCATCAATTTTTTTCATAACTTTGCACACAATTTCGAACTCGCTTACTAAATTTATACAAAGCTGTTTTTTAGTTAATTAAATGAATCCCTTTCAATTATTTACTTCAAAAAATATTTAGTTTTTTCGAAAATCAGTCAATTTCTTCAAAATAATGACAATAAATTATCCTCCAAAAATTGCATAAACAAATGAAACAGATAATTATTATCAACGGACCGAATTTGAATTTGCTCGGTAAAAGAGAACCTTCGGTATATGGCAATGAGACTTTCGAAGAATATTTCGAAAATTTAAAAGCAAAATTTCCTGAAGCAGAACTGCATTATTTTCAGTCGAATATCGAGGGAGTTCTGATAGATAAAATTCATGAAGTTGGTTTTAGTTTTGATGGCATAATACTAAATGCCGGAGCCTATACACATACTTCAGTTGCAATTGCCGATGCTATTCGTTCGGTAAAAACTCCTGTTGTAGAAGTACATATTTCAAATGTTTTCAAACGGGAATCGTTCCGGCATCACTCCTATTTATCCGATGCCTGTAAAGGATGTATTGTCGGATTCGGGCTTGACTCTTACCGACTTGCCATCGAATCGTTTTTTGCTTAACTAAATAAATGACATAATTATGCCAATGACCAAATTTACAAAAATTATTGCTACTATAAGTGATAAACGCTGCGATGAAGATTTTATCCGTCAATTATACAATGAAGGGATGAACGTTGTTCGTATGAATTCAGCGCATCTTCAGCGTGAAGGTTTCCTGAAAATTATTAACAATGTGCGTGCAGTAAGTTCGCAAATAGCGATTTTAATGGACACCAAAGGTCCTGAAGTAAGAACAACTATAAACGAAACCGATGATTATATCGAAATTAAAATCGGAGATTTAATCAAAGTAAAAGGAAATCCTTCTCTAAAATCAAACAAGGACTGTATCGCAGTAAGTTATCCTCATTTTGTAAGAGATTTAAACGTTGGCGATGACATTCTTTTTGATGACGGAGAAATAGATCTTAAAGTTTATTCCAAATCAGCTGATCATCTGATTTGCGTAGCTCAAAATGATGGAAAACTTGGAAGTCGCAAAAGCGTTAATGTACCCGGAGTTCGCATTAACTTACCTTCGCTTACCGAGCGCGATAAAGAGAACATTCTTTTTGCCATTGAGCAGAAAATCGATTTTATTGCACATTCATTCGTACGCAACAAACAGGATATTATCGATATACAAAAAATACTTGATGAACATGGCAGCCCGATAAAAATTATTTCAAAAATCGAAAACCAGGAAGGCGTTGATAATATTGATGAAATACTTGAATATACTTATGGAGTTATGATTGCCCGTGGCGATCTTGGAATAGAAGTAGCGCAGGAGAAAATTCCTGGAATTCAGCGAAAACTCATACGTAAATGTGTTAAAGCCAAAACTCCAGTGATAGTTGCTACCCAAATGCTTCACACCATGATTAGTAATCCACGCCCTACACGTGCCGAAGTTACCGATGTGGCAAACGCAATTTACTATCGCACCGATGCCTTAATGCTCAGTGGCGAAACTGCTTACGGGAAATATCCGGTTGAAGCTGTTCGTACAATGGCTACAATTGCCAAAGAAGCCGAAGCAACTAAACTCATAGAAAATGATATTCCAATTGAAATAAGTCAGAATGACACAACATCGTTTTTAGCTCATGCTGCCGTTGATACCAGTCAGGCGCTTGGCACAAAAGCAATAATAACCGACACGTTCAGTGGCAGAACCGCCCGTTTCCTTTCTGCATATCGTGGACGGAATCCTGTACTTGCAATTTGTTATCACGAAGCATCTACACGAATGTTGGCGCTTTCTTACGGTGTTTTTCCGGTTTACAAAAAAGCCAGAACCAATACTCAGGAATATTTTATAGAAGCTTTATTAGATTTGGTTAATAAGAATTTAATCAGCGAGTCCGAGTCGGTGTGTTATTTAAGCGGAAGTTTTGGCGAAGGTTTTGGTACTACTTTTCTCGAAGTAAACAAAGTAAGTAAAATTCTTGAATCGCGCGACAAGTATATTTTACCGAATTTTTAAACCAAACTGTTAAAACATTTTCTTTAATTGGGCGTTATTTACCGTAACGCCTTTTTTATGTAAAAAAAATATGGTGGTATTAAACTTAACAAAGGTTGTTTAGTCATATTATGGCTGATTTTTTAAAAATAAGCATTTTCATTTATTTGATTAACTATAATTATTTCAAAAAAAAAAATCAAAAAAACTCAGTTTTACAATATTAAATAATACATTTCTGTTGTTTTGTCAAATTATTATTAAAAAAAATTTTATTTAGGTATGAGAAAAATTATTTTCATGATTTTGTTGTTCTGTATTTCATTTCCAACCTTTGCCTTGTTAACTATAAAAGGAAAAATTGTTGACTCTGACACAAAAACTCCGCTTGATTTCGTAAACGTAGCTCTATTTAAAGAAAATACCGAAACTCCCACTGCCGGAGTAGTTACCGATGATAAAGGTGCATTCCTTTTACCAAACGTACAAAAAGGAAAGTATTTTTTGAGAATTAGTTTTGTTGGATATAATTCAGTTAATATTCCTCTCAATGTTACTGACAAAGAGTTAAATATGGGCGAAATAAGGCTGGTTGAGGACAGTAAAGCTCTTTCCGAACTTCAGGTTGTTGGTCAGGGAACTCAAATGCGTTTCGATATCGACCGAAAAGTTTTTAGTGTGGACCAGAACATAGCCGCTGCCGGTGGCTCTGCTACGGAAGTTTTACAAAATATTCCTTCTGTTGATGTTGACAACGAAGGCAATGTATCCCTGCGTAGCAGTCAAAATGTTGAAGTTTGGATTAATGGAAAACCATCAGGACTTAATGCAGACAATCGCGCACAAATTTTACAACAAATGCCAGCCGAAAGTATTGAATCGGTTGAAATTCTTACAAACCCTTCAGCCAAATTTAATCCGGAAGGTACTGCCGGAATTATAAATATCGTTCTGAAAAAAAACAGGAAAGCAGGTTATTACGGTAGTGTTTCAGCTGGACTCTTGTATTCTGAAAATAGTAAACCGGGAGGTACTCTTGGCGCAAACATTAACTATACAAGCAGCAAATTTGATGCTTACATGAATATTGGTTACCGGCGTATGAATTTTAATGGCGGAGGTTCAACCCAGCGTTACAATCTCGCAGGGTTGGATACACTATCGCTTCTTGAACAAAACTCAACACAAAACAGGTCATTTGGCGGAGTTTTTCTTCGCGGTGGCATCGATTATTATCTTAACCAAAAAAACACTCTTAGTTTGAGTGGTTTCGGAATGTTTGGCGATGGCACTTCAAACTCGGTAATCGACAACACTTTTAGTGCATTTCCTGCAAAAAATTTATTACGTAATTATACCAGAAACAATTATGACTATGATACACGCAATGGCATGAATCTCTCACTTGATTACAAATATGATATCGATAAAAAAGGTTCGAATTTTATAGCATCATTGTCATACTCGCAACACAAACGTACAAGTTCTGAAAACTATAAACAAACTGATAATTTAGCTAATCTGATTTCGTCGGATATATCACAGGAAATGACAGGGCAAAACGGCGAATGGCTCTTTAAAGCCGATTATACCCGTAAATTTACTGAAACAAACCGACTTGAAGCTGGATGGCAAAGCAATGTCTCGAACCGATTAAGCCCGGGATATGGCTTCGACAACCTGAAAAATCAGGAAATTTACGCATATTACAATGTATTTGATTACAATGAGCAAAATCATGCAGCTTACGTAACTTATGGCGATCGGTTTTTCGAGAAATTGAGTTTGCAAGCAGGTTTACGTGCCGAACATTTTACGCGTTCGTCCAATTATGAATATAAAGATGCCGACAACAACTGGGCTAAGAAAACAATTTCAATAGAACCCAAATCGACTTTTCAACTTTATCCGAGCGCATATTTGTCATATTCACTTCCAAATAAAAACGAAGTGCAATTAAATTACACGCGGAGAGTGAATCGTCCGCGCGGACGTCAGGTAAATCCTTTCCGCGACTATTCCGATTCTACAAATATTTCCTATGGAAATCCCGATCTTAATCCTGAATTCTCTTCAGCTTTAGAATTTAATTACATTAAAAACTGGGAAAACCATACACTTTCGACTTCTACATACTACCGTTACACCGACAATGTAATTCAGCAGGTTCAGTTCATAAACGATGGCACTATGGAAAGTACATTTATGAATGTGGCTAAATCAACTTACACAGGTGCTGAACTTGTTGCTAAAAACAGATTGTTTCGCATTTTGAATCTTACTTCATCATTAAACCTGTATTACAATAAACTGGACTCATCTGTTTATGTAAATCCTTATAATACAGCTATCAGCACTGTAATTCCTCAACAAAGCAGTTTTTCGTGGAGTGGTAAAATTATTGCTAATATGATGCTTGGCAAAACAACCTCGGCACAAATTATGGGCGAGTATTCCGCACCGCGAATTTTAGCGCAGGGTATTCAACAATCAAGTTATTCAATCGACCTTGGTTTGCGCCAAACTTTCTTCGACCGAAATCTGAGTCTGAATTTTATGGTTCGGGATCTGCTCAACAGTCGTAGATTTAATGCCACAACTCAGGGAAAAGGTTTTTATCAAATTTCTGAATCATACTTTCATGGACGCATGATTGGACTTACCGCAACATGGAACTTTGGAAATATGAAACCAAAAATATCGCAACAACGCAAACAGAATCAGGGATCAGAAATGAATATGGAAGGTGATATGGATTAGATTTCACTTAAAAAAATTGACAGAATCATTTTATGGTTCTGTCATTTTTTTTGCAATGTATCAAACATGTGAATTTTTTAATCATAATATTGATTTTCTGAAAAAATAAATATCTTTGTTGCATAAAACAATAATCTCAAAATTAAAAAAATCATGAAGAAAACACTTTTAACTCTCGTTGTTTTGATAGCTTTTGCGGTTTCCGGCAGTGCTCAGGTTGAAAAAATTGTAGGAAAATGGAAAACCATCGATGATAATGATGGCACAGCTAAATCAATTGTTTATATCTTTAAAGCCACCAACGGAAAATATTACGGTAAAGTTGAAAAACTTTTCAAAGATCCTGATGCTCTTTGCACTGCTTGCGAAGGCGAAAACAAAAATAAACCTAAATTAGGTATGATTGTTATCAACAATATGGTTGAAAAAAATAACTCGCTTACCGGAGGTACAATTCTCGATCCAAATAACGGGAAAGTATATAAATGTAATATTAGCTATAACGAAAAAACCGGCAATCTCGAAGTTCGTGGTTCGCTCGATAAAAATGGTTGGATTGGTCGCTCGCAAACATGGATTAAGGAAAAATAGACACGAAAAAATATCGGCTTTTGCTTCCGAAAATTAATAAAATCGTCTTGAGCTGTTCATTTTAACATTTGAACAGCTCATTTTTTTAAATAAAAGCTGTAATTGAAAGAATTTCCACTCTTAAAAGAGCACGTATAGTAATATAAATCAACATATTAAACGATTCATTCTTTCCAAATAGTTAAATATTGCAAAAAAACAGATTTTTCTTTAGAAATATGTTGTACAACATAAAAAATGCCCTTATCTTTGCATCGTGTTTTTCATGGTATTAGATTTAAGGTTAATTAAAAGATTGGGTTGTCGGGAGACAACCTTTCTTGTTTTTATACAAACTCATTGACTCACCTATGAAACAGTCATTAATACGTTTTAAAAACGCATTTTTATCATCCCTTCCAGTTTCGCGCCGAACTATTATTTGGCTGCTTAAAATTATTTTGCCGGTTAGTTTAATTGTCAGTTTGCTTCAGTTTTATGGTATTATTGGTTGGGTTGCGCAGTTCCTTGAACCGGGATTTTCCCTGATTGGTTTACCGGGCGAATCAGCTATTGTTTTTATCACAAGTCTATTTCTTTCTTTGTATGCTCCTATTGCAGTAATAGCTACACTTCCACTTGATATGCGCGAAATTACAATTCTCGCCGTAATGTGCCTTATATCGCACAATATGATTGTAGAAACTGCCGTACAGAAAAAAACCGGTTCTTCGGCTGTCGTTATCGCATTGCTTAGAATTGGAATGTCGTTTGTAGCAGCTTATTTCCTAAATTTGTTACTTCCTCATAGTTCAACCGAAACTTCATCAAAAATTGTTTCCGAACAATTTGATACTTTAACTGCAATGTTAGGTAATTGGTTAATAAGCGCCGGTTGGCTTTCGCTGAAAATTATTTTGATAGTAAGCGGATTAATGTTGCTGCAAAATATACTGAAAGAATTCCGGTTGCTTAATTTGATTTCAAAATCATTCGCTCCTGTAATGAAATTTTTCGGACTCACATCCGAAAGTTCGTTTCTATGGTTTGTGAGTCAAATTATCGGACTTACTTACGGTTCGGCTATTATGGTTGAAGCTGTACAACAAAGCGAAATTAAACCACGCGATGCCCGTTTGTTAAATTATCATATTGCTATTAATCATTCAATGCTTGAAGATACATTGCTTTTTGTTGCAATTGGTGTAAATGCAGCTTGGATGCTAATTCCACGCTTAGTTCTTGCGTTTCTTACCGTTCATTTCGTTAAATTGGTGAGTTCTTTGAGGAAAAAGAATATCAGTGGAGATTTATCTATTTGACATTATAAAATAATGCATCAAGCGGCTTTGTGCTGTAAGTTAGTTTTTAACGGATCAAAATAAACAAAACAAAAACACATCAAAAACTTCTGTTATATTAAGGAATATACATCGCATACTAACATCTTATTAGCATACTAACATCTTATTATTATGCTAATTAACATCTTCAAATCATCAAATTTTCAAATTTTCTTAACACTACCTTTCGGTGCAGTTCCTGCAAATTTCATGTTGAATTCTTGAATAAAGTATCGATTTCCTGAAATTTTTGGTTCTCTCTCCATTCATCGTATCACTTAAGTTTTCCTCATTAAGATTACCCAGTTTATATTCTGCATTTTTATCAAAACAGCAGGGAAGCACATCGCCATTTACATTTATAACAGCCCCACTCCAAAGCCGCAGGCAATGATTATGAAGTTTATTTTTTATTTCAAACTTACCATTAGCAAGTTTTTTGTATCGGGAGTATTTTTCATTCAGCGGTATTAACTCACTGCCATTCTCAAAATTGTAAATCTGAGCTGTTTTTAATGCAAGTCTGTCAGCTTTCAAAACTTTGGAGAGCTTTTTTATTTCTTTAATTTGGTGTTCGTTCGTACCGAAAACGATAAACTGAACTTCAATCATTGGACTTACCGATTTCAGGTTTTTTTTCCAATAATTAATATAATGAATTGCATTTTTTGCCTTTTCGAGACTTCCACCCTTGCGGTATTTTTCATAAACATCCTGAGTAACTCCATCTATCGAAATTATTAACTTATCCAAACCGCTTTCCACAATTTCTTTTGCTCTTTCATTTGTCATTGCTTGTCCGTTTGTTGAAGTAGATGTGTAAATTCCGGCTGAATGCGCGTAATGTATCATCTTGTGTAAGTTCCTGTTTAGCAATGGTTCGCCCTGAAAGTAAAAAATAATATGCAAAAGCCGGTCTTTTATTTCTTTTATTGATTTTTCAAACAAATCCATATCAATAAGAGACCCTTTTCGCCTACTGTTAATTCCTACGGGGCATTCAGGACATTCTAACTGGCAAAAATCAGAAGGTTCTACCGAAATAAAAGCAGGAACAAATTTTCCTTGAAGCCGGATTTTCTTTTTTGAAAGTATATGAGACAGATAAATAAGTGTTAAATTCTTAATTTTTCTGAAAGTAACATACTTAATTGGTCGGATATAATGTATTATTTTACTGTACATTGCGTTTTTGGGATGCAAAACTCAAAAAGAGAGTCGAATATTTATAAAAAAAAATAAAATCGGAAATTGTTGCGCTGCAAAGTAAGAAAAAATTCAGTTAAAATCACTATTTTTGTTGTCCCAAAAATAAGGAATTTAAAAATCAACATAAAAAAAGAAAATGATCATGAGAAAAAAACTATTCTACGCAGTCTCAATTTTTGCTGTACTGCTATTAAGTTCATGTAACAAAGATTTAACAGCTTTAGATCCTTCACTTTTCACTTCTACTCCAAACCCACTCGAAGAAAAAGGTGGTAAAGTAAATGCAACAGTAACCGGCAATTTTCCTGAAAAGTATTTTGCAAAGAATGCAACTGTAACAGTTACTCCGGTATTAAAGTTCGCCGGCAAAGAAGTTAAAGGTCAGGCTGTAGCCTTCCAGGGTGAAAAAGTTGTTGGAAACGACAAAACTATCTCATACAAAGCAGGTGGCGCATATTCAATGCCAGTTTCGTTTGACTATGTTCCGGAAATGGCTAAATCAGAATTGTTTTTGGAGTTTAATGTGGCAACCTCAAAAAAAACTTACACAATTCCTTCAGTTAAAGTTGCAGATGGTGTAATTTCAACTTCGCAACTTGCTTCTTTAGGACTTGGCACAGGTTCAGGTGCAAATGCTGATGGCTCTGTAATTATTGCAGATAAATTTCAACGTGTAATTCAGGAAATGCAGGAAGCTGATATTATGTTCCTCATTCAACAATCAAATTTACGTAAAACTGAAACAAAATCAGATGATGTTGTTTCTTTAACCAAAAAAATCAAAGAAGCCGTTGATAATCAGAATAAAGACATCGCAGGTTTCGAAATTTCAGGTTATGCATCGCCTGATGGAAGTCTTGATTTAAATACAAATCTTGCTGAAAAACGTCAGAAAGTAACCAATGACTTTATTAACAAAGAAATGAAGAAATTGAAAACCAATGTAAAAATCGATTCAAAATTCACTGCTGAAGACTGGGATGGATTCCAAAAACTTATGGAAGCTTCTAACATTCAGGACAAACAAGTTATCTTGCGCGTACTTTCAATGTACACCGATCCTGAACAACGCGAACGTGAAATCAAAAATCTTTCTGTTGCATTTAAATCAATTGCTGAAGAAATTCTTCCACAACTACGACGTTCACGTATGAAACTTACTGTTGACGTAACAGGAAAATCTGACGAAGAAATTTCTAAACTTGCAAAAAACAATCCTTCAGCTCTGTCAGTAGAAGAATTATTGTATGCTGCAACTTTAACAAATAATGCTGCTGAAAAATCAGCAATTTATCAGAAAGTTATTGATTTATTCCCGAATTGTCCTCGCGGCTACAATAATCTCGGAACGATTAAATACGCACAAGGCAATGTAACTGAAGCTTCGGCACTTTTTACAAAAGCGATTGCTTTAGCACCAAACAATGCTGAAATTAACTACAACGCTGGTATGGCTGCATTGGCTTCAGGAAACCTGAACCGTGCTGAAGAATTCCTTGGTAAAGCTGCCGGAACTACCGGAAATCTTAGCAATGCTCTTGGTACACTTTACATAATGAAAGGTGATTATGCGAAAGCAAAAACTGCTTTTGGCTCGGTTGCAACAAACAATGCTGCTTTACTTCAAATTTTAAACAAAGAATACAGCGCTGCACGTAACACTCTTGCAAGTGTAAAAAGTCCCGATGCTACTACTTCATATCTTTCAGCTATTGTTGGCGCTCGCACTAACGATCGCGATGCGGTTTACGATAATCTGAAAAAAGCTGTTCAGGCTGACAAATCATTTGCAGTAAAAGCTGCAACCGATCTTGAATTCTCAAAATTCTTTACTGATCAGAGCTTCCTCTCGATTATTAAATAATTTTTTTTAAAAGATTAAATTGATGTAGCTGTGGTAAAATACCAATTTCTTTGCTGCATATAAGAAATGATAAACCTAACAGGTTACTATACCTGTTAGGTTTTTCCATTTAAATAAACAAAAATCTTTTAATGCTGTCATAATGTCATTAAAAATCATTGAAAATCAACAAGTTTTTTTAGGTACGAAATTTGAATGAAAAATTGGCTGATAAAAAAATCAATTTTAAAAATAGTGAAAAATTATACAGGTTTAAATATCTGTATATAAATGATTTAATTTGGGAAAATAATGGTTGAAAACGAACAAATTGTTGATAAAATTGTTGAAGGAATACAGGAGAAGAAAGGGAAACGAATAGTTAAGGTAGATATGAGGAAATTGAATGAAGCCCCCTGCAACTATTTTATAATATGTGAAGGCGATTCAAATATTCATGTAAATGCTATTGCTACTTCAGTAAAAGATTATGTGAATGAAAAAACCGATATAAAACCCTATGCAAGTGCCGGTTTTGAAAATTCTGAATGGATAGCAATGGATTATGGAGTAGCCATTGTACATGTTTTTCAAAGGCAAACCAGAGCTTTTTACGACCTTGAACACCTGTGGAACGATGCTGATATTAAAACTTATGAAGACATTAACTAAAACTCCGAAAGAAAATTAAAAATGGAAAACAAACCCACTGACAAACCTGTAGGCAAAACCCCGAAATTCAATATTTCATGGATTTATGGAGTTATAATAATTTTTTTAATTGGCACCTTACTGTTTAATAATGGTACGCCAGTTAAAGAAGTTCCCTTTTCAAAATTTCAGCAATATATTGATTCCGGTTATATTGGCGATATAGATGTTATATCAGCAAAAAACACCATTGAAGCAAAAATAATGAAAAATGCTGTTGAGAAAGTTTTTAAAGATAAATCAAAAATATTTGAAAAAGATCCGCGTATAAGCGTGAGGATACCATCTGTTGAAAAATTTTCGGAATATATCAGCACCGCTCAGAAAGAGAACAAACACAATGGTGTAGTTGACTATAAATCAGGCAATAATTATTTTGAGTTATTTTTATACAATATATTACCTTTTGCTCTATTAATAGGTTTTTTTATTTTTATTAGCAGACGTATGACCGGCCAGATGGGTGGCGGTGGTGGTGGAATTTTCAGTGTAGGAAAATCAAAGGCGCAGCTTTTCGATAAAGGAAATACTACCAATAAAATAACTTTCAAAGACGTAGCCGGACTTGCAGGAGCAAAGCAGGAAATTGAGGAAATTGTTGCTTTTCTGAAAAATCCTTCGAAATATACTGAATTGGGAGGAAAGATACCTAAAGGCGCACTGCTTGTAGGCCCTCCGGGAACCGGAAAAACATTGCTTGCCAAAGCTGTAGCAGGCGAAGCCGATGTACCATTTTTCTCAATGTCAGGATCTGATTTTGTTGAAATGTTTGTCGGTGTTGGGGCTTCACGTGTTCGCGATTTGTTCCGTCAGGCTAAAGAAAAAGCGCCATGTATAATTTTTATCGATGAAATAGATGCTGTAGGTCGCGCTCGTGGTAAAAACCCGAATATGGGCAGCAATGATGAACGCGAAAATACTCTCAACCAACTTCTTACCGAAATGGATGGTTTCGGATCGAATAGTGGCGTAATTATCCTGGCTGCAACTAACCGTGCCGATATTTTGGACAAAGCTTTACTTCGTGCCGGCCGATTTGACCGCCAAATTCATGTTGATTTACCGGATGTGCATGAACGTAAAGAAATTTTCAATGTGCATTTGCGTCCGATAAAAATTAACGAATCAGTTGATGTAAATTTCCTTGCGAAACAAACACCCGGTTTTTCGGGCGCCGATATTGCAAATGTTTGTAACGAAGCCGCACTTATCGCAGCCCGAAAAAACAAAACTTTTGTGGAAAAACAGGATTTTCTTGATGCTGTGGACAGAATTATCGGCGGTTTGGAGAAAAAGACAAAAATCACTACAAAATCAGAGAAAAAATCAATTGCATATCACGAAGCAGGACATGCTACAATAAGCTGGATGCTTGAACACGCGCATCCGCTTGTTAAGGTAACTATAGTACCCCGAGGCGAAGCTTTAGGAGCAGCATGGTATTTGCCGGAAGAACGGCAACTTACAAATAAAGAACACTTGCTCGACGAAATGTGTTCTACACTTGGCGGTCGCGCCGCAGAAGAAGTATTTCTCAACCAAACTTCGACTGGCGCAATAAACGACCTTGAACGGGTTACCAAACGTGCTTATGCAATGGTGGCTTATTTTGGAATGAGCGAAAAAATTCCAAATATGAGTTATTACGATTCATCCGGAAATTCAGATTATGGCTTTACGAAGCCATACAGCGAAAAAACCGCTGAATTAATTGATAGTGAAGCAAAAGATATTGTAGCTGAACAATACGAAAGAGCAAAAATTATTTTAAAGCAAAACGCTGAAGGACACAACAAACTTGCGGAACTGCTGATTGAAAGGGAAGTAATTTTCGCAGAAGATCTTGAAAAAGTTTTTGGAAAACGCCCATGGACTTCGCGCAGCGATGAACTTATTGCTCAAAACGGAGATTTGGAAAAAACCGAAAATCAGGAAAGTTCAGAAATAAAAAATTCTGAATCGGAAGAATCTGAATCGAAGATAAAAAAAGAAGCAGCAAAAAATAAGGACATTTCAGGGAGTTATGAAAAATAACGCGTCACGCGATAAAATACTAAATAAAATCGGACAAAAAGACAGACAAGACAAGTCTGTTTTATTGTCTGATTTTTCAATTTTTAATAATGAAGAAATTTTTTATCCTATAGATAATATAGTTGAAACTTTTAAAACCGAACTTGAAGCATTAAGCGGAAAATGTTTTGTTTCAGAAAACAAGACAGAACAGTTCAATCAGTTAAAAAGGTATCTTGAAAAATCGGGGCATAGCTTTGTTTTTTGCAGAGAACCAAAAATTATTTCAAAACTCGATGAATTTCAAATTTGCAATACCCATGACGTCAATCATTTTGATTCAATGAGTGCAGGAATTACATCCGCTGAATTTCTTGTTGCGCGTACAGGCAGTGTAGTTGTTTCGTCAGCAACCAAGTCGGGCAGACAAATGCATGTTTTTCCACCTGTACATTTGGTAATTGCTTCAGTTACACAACTTGTAGATTTTCCTTCCGATGCGATAATTGCACTTCAAAAAAAATACGGAAATAACCTGCCAACTTCTGTTTCGTTTATCACCGGTCCAAGTCGTACTGCGGACATAGAAAAAACTTTAGTTTTAGGTGCGCATGGACCTAAAGAGTTTGTTGTTTTTCTGTGTTTACAATAAACTTTTTTTATCTTTGTAAAAATTGTATAATTATCTTATTCTATTATCTTATCAGTTTTAGCTACAGCAAAAAATCAGAATCAATACATTAATTTCAGAATCTACTTTTAAAAATTTTACAATGAGTTTGTACGGATTTTGTATGCAAAAGCAATTAGATAACAATTGATTGAAAAACATTTACTACGAGGAACATGAATAATTTTATTATAAGAACATTGAGCGGCGCATTTTTTGTTGCCTTTATTGTAGGTTCTATCATATTAAGCCCGATATCATTCCTTATCGTTTTTTCTATAATTACATCATTGGCTGTTTATGAGTTTCATAAACTCACAAACAATCAAGAGGGAGTACATGTGAATCCATTTCTTGCATCGCTTGGAGGTGCAATGTTGTTTGTAATTACACACTTTTCATCTTCAGGAGAAACGGAATTTCCACTTTATATTTTCTACGGATTTTTTATTCTGGTTGTTATCGTATCAGGTTTATATCAAAAAACAATTAATCCAGTGCACAACTGGACATACTTTCTTACCGGACAGATAATGATTGCACTTCCGCTTTCTCTTCTGAATTATATCATGTTTGCCACAGGATATAACCCTTATATTATACTTGCATTATTTATAATAATTTGGGTAAATGATACCGGAGCATATTTAACTGGTGTAAGTTTCGGAAAACACAGACTATTCGAAAGGGTTTCGCCAAAAAAATCGTGGGAAGGATTTTTTGGGGGAGCAGTTTTTGCGCTCATATCCGGATTTATTCTCTCACGTTTTATCACTGAATTAAGCATGCCCGAATGGTTGGTTTTCAGCATACTTGTGGTTATTGCAGGAACTTACGGTGACCTTACTGAATCGTTGCTCAAACGCACACTTCAAGTTAAGGACTCAGGAAACATAATTCCAGGGCATGGTGGTATCCTCGACCGCTTTGACAGTCTTTTGCTCGCTGCGCCTGTAATTTTCATTTTCCTTACACTTTTGTTGAAATTATCGATTTAAGAATTAAAGTTTTTATCAAATTAAACCAGTAATTTCTTATAGATATTAATTGGAAAGCATGAACAAAAAAGCGCTTCTGACAATTTTTTCCGCATTTGTACTTATGTTAATGCTTGGCAGTATTTATGCCTGGAGTCTTTTTGTGCCTTTTTTGAAGTCGGATTTTGGTTTTAGCGCATTGCAAACACAATTTATTTTTGGAAGTGTTATAGGCATTTTTTCAGTTACAATGATATTTGTGAATCCATATATCGCTAAATATGGTATCCGTAAAATTTTACTTACCTCGGCAATAATATATGCTATAGCTTACCTTTTGACTTTGTTTTCAGATGGAAACTTTTGGCTTGTTTGGATAGGAATAGGTTTACTCGGTGGAATAAGTACCGGCATAGGTTATCTTGCATCTGTTTCCATTCCTGTTATGTGGTTTCCTGAAAAAAAAGGGCTTATTACGGGCATTGTTTCTGCAGGATTTGGCGGTGGCGCCATTCTACATTCATTTTTTGCAGAAAAACTTATTGCTCAAAATTTTCAATTGCTCGAAGTAATTGCTTACCCTGCTTTACTTTATTCGGTTTTAATGGCTGTAATCGCATTTACTTTTTTTACACCTGAAACTAAAAACTTAATTCAACCGCAAGAAGTTAGCTTAAAAAAATATCTGAAAAACAGAGATTTTATACGTCTTTTTATTGGCATACTTACAGGTACATTTGCAGGATTAATTGTGATAGGTAATCTTAAACCTATAGGAATGATTCACATATCAGATGAAATTGCACTTGCCACAGGTATAGGTATTTTATCAGTAGCGAATTTCGCGGGAAGATTATTTTGGGGTTGGCTTGCCGATCATGCGGGCGCTTTTGTTCTAATGCCTTTTACATTACTTTTTACCGGAGTAACTGTATTTTTTATTTCCTATATTGAATTAACGGAGCTAACTTATTATTTACTTGCTTTTGCAGTTGGTTTTGGGTACGGAGCACACCTTGTGTTATATGCAAGAGAAACCGCACATCGATTCGGTGTTGAAACAATGGGGAGAATTTATCCCTACGTGTTTTTAGGATATGGATTATCAGGTATTATCGGACCTGCCATTGGCGGTTTTTTATCGGACGTATCAGGAAATTATAAAGCACCGGCCTTATTTTCATTGTTACTTTGTGCTATTATCGCAACTGCAATGGTTTTTGAATATTTATTTTTAAAATTCAGGAAGAAAAGAATTGACTGATGGATATTTATTAAAAGGAAATAAGACTTAATTTTCAAAACAATTGTTTTTTTGTTGCATACAAAAAGAAATTATTATAGATAAAAAAATCAAGAATATGAATACTGAATTTGATGATATTCGTTGTTATACCGACCTGGAAATACCTGCTGCACTTGACAGATTGAGCGAAGAAAAACAGTTTATTAAAGTATTAAGCACAGTTTACCCGCTTCTGCCTAAAGAAGTTATAAAACAGCGTCTTCATACTTTTAAAACTGCGTTAGAATTTCAAACAAAGTTTGTTTATCCTTTTCTACAGAATATTGAACTTAACTTAACGAAAGGTATAAGTTTATACTCTCCTGAAAATTTCGATGGTTCAATGAATTTTCTTTACATTTCTAATCATCGCGATATTATCTTAGACTCTGCTCTGCTGTGTGCAAAATTTATCGAAAGAAACATCGATACGGTTGAAATAGCTATTGGCGATAATTTACTCGTATTTCCATGGATTGAAGAGTTGGTTCGTGTAAATAAAAGTTTTATTGTAAAACGTGGTTTAAGTCCGCGTCAAATTCTCGAAAGTTCGAAAAAACTTTCGGCATACATACATTATACCATCAACGATAAAAAACAATCGGTTTGGCTTGCACAGCGCGAAGGAAGGGCAAAAGATTCCAATGATCGCACACAAGAAAGTCTGATTAAAATGCTGAACATGAACGGAAAAGGCTCGGTAGCTGAAAATCTGATAGCCCTGAAAATTTGTCCTTTGTCCATATCTTACGAGTACGACCCATGCGATTACCTCAAAGCAAAGGAATTTCAACTCAAACGCGATAATCCGGAATATAAAAAACAACCGCAAGACGATTTGATTAATATGCAAACCGGCGTAATGGGATACAAAGGAAAAGTTGATTATAGATTTACAGGCGACATTAACAATGAAATTAAGGAGTTATCAGTTCAGTTTCCTGAAAAATCAACATTAATTCCGGCTGTTGTCGCTTTAATTGACAAGAAAATTCATTCAGGTTATTCGATTTTTCCTTGCAATAAAATTTCTTACGATTTACTTTTTAAAACCGACCGTTTCAGCAAGGAATACACTATGATGGAAAAACTTGATTTTGAGCGTTATTTGGAAAAACAAATCGGAAAAATTGATTTAGAAAATCGGGATGATGACTTTGTAATGAAAAAAATGCTTGAAATGTATGCAAATCCGTTGGTAAATTATCTCGCAGCAACAGAATCGTAAAAAATCATCTTAGAACATACAGAACATCACCGCTCAGCGATGTTCTGTATCGTTTTAAGGTTTCCTTTGCCGGTCCGGATACCGGATTTCCTATACCGTAACTTATATCGTAAACAGTACCGCACTCACTGCAAACCACTTGTCCCAAGTCGTTAGGTTTAACTTTAATTTCTATTTTTGCTTCGTGCGGACAAGCCATATCAAAAGCATAATATTCACCATCGAATCCTGTGTAAACAATAATTCCTCCATAACCAATTGCATCCGTTTCGAAAATTCTTTTCTCGAACAACAAATACTGGTTAACGGAATTACGGAAAGTTGGATAAGTAGTGGTTAAATTTAGTTGCAGATAAACAGGATAATCAGGAATAGATGAGATGACTTTATCATAACAAGCTGTAAAGCTTGCCAGTACAATTAAAATTATTGTAAGTTTAAAATACTTCATTAAAATTATTTGCAAAAAATGCAGATTCAGCGATTTAAAATTTATCTTCTCGTTATCTTTATAAACTAACCCGCCAACTCACCTATGCTCCACAATTCATCATTTGTAAAACTCAGATTTTCGAGCGCTTTTAAATTTTCACTTAGTTGTTTTACCGAGCTTGCACCAATTATAACTGAACTCACTTCTGATTTATGAAAACACCAGGCTAATGCCATTTGAGCAAGTGTTTGACCTCTTTTGAGCGCAATTTCATTTAGCTTAGCAATTCTTGAAACAAGTTCAGGCGTAATTTGTTCCGATTTAAGAAATCCATAACTTAGGGCAGCTCTTGATTTTTCAGGAATTCCATCGAGATATTTATCGCTTAAAAGTCCCTGAGCTAAAGGAGAAAAACCGATAAAGCCTACTCCACTTTCACGGGCTGAAGGAAAAACTTCTGTTTCGGCTTCGCGGGCAAAAATGCTGTAACGTCCCTGATAAATAAGGCATGGCGTGCCGTTAGCTCTAAGAATTCGATAAGCTTCAAGCGCTTTTTCTTCAGGATATTTCGAAATTCCCACGTACAACGCTTTGCCTTGTTTCACCATATCGGATAAAGCGCCCATTGTTTCTTCGAGTGGCGTTTCAGGGTCGAAACGGTGCGAATAGAAAATATCCACATAATCAAGCTTCATTCTTCTTAAACTTTGATCCAGACTTGATATAATGTATTTTCGTGAACCACCATCGCCATACGGACCATTCCACATAAGATGCCCGGCTTTTGTACTGATAATCATCTCATCGCGATAAGCTGAAAAATCATTTTTTACAATATCACCGAAATATTTCTCAGCGCTGCCAAATGGAGTTCCGTAATTATTTGCCAAATCAAAATGGGTAATTCCGTTATCAAAGGCATAATGTAGCATTTTCTTTGCTTCCGATTTATCATCAACTTCACCGAAATTATGCCACAAACCCAATGAAATCTGCGGTAATTTCAAACCACTTCGCCCGCAGTTAACATATTGAATTGATTTGTTATATCTATCCGTATCTGGCTGATATTTATCTTTATCTTTTCCTGACATATTATTTTGTATTGTTGATGAAAAAAAGTTTCAGAATTGCAATTATTATATTGCAACTCTGAAATTTATCAGAAATTAGCCGAATGCTAAAACTTTACTTCCGGTGCTTTTTCGCTTCCTTTTTCTGCCTCGAAATATGGCTTCTTCTCGAAACTACCAATCGATGCAATTAAATTATTAGGAATTTTGCGGATGGAAGTATTAAATTCTTTCGCCATTTCATTGAAACGGGTACGCTCAGTAGAAATACGATTTTCAGTACCTTCAAGCTGCGCTTGTAATTCAAGAAAATTTTGATTTGCTTTTAAATCAGGATAATTTTCAGTTATCATTAGTAATTTACCTAATGCCGATGAAAGTTCGCCCTGTGCTGCCTGAAACTCCTGCATTTTCTCAGGGGTCAGATTTTTTGGGTCAACTGTTACCTGAGTAGCCTTTGCACGAGCAGCAACTACAGCTTCAAATGTAGAACTTTCGTGACTTGCATAACCTTTTACAGTTTCCACAAGATTTGGAATCAGGTCAGCCCTACGCTGATATTGGTTTTCTACATTTGCCCACTGGCTGTTTACAGCTTCATCCTGCGTAACAAGTTTATTGTTAATACCAATTCCCCAAAGCACTAATGCTACGAGAACAACGACAATAATTAATGTGCTTGAAATCTTTTTCATTGCTTTAAAATTTTGATGTAAGAAAATGTGAAACTAATCCAAAAAATAGCTACAAACTTTAGCTCGCCGAGCATCGAAATACCACTTACGAAGTTTGACGCATTTTCAAATTTTAGAATTAAATCTATCAAATAAGAACTAACAAATTTTTAAAAATAAATTAATTACCAACCGCTTGTTGCGCCACCGCCTCCGGAAAATCCTCCACCGAAACTTCCTCCACTGAAGCCACCTCCGCCAAAACCTCCGCGCCCGCTAAAAACGCTAGCACCAGCCGCACCTGCAATAACTGCGCCTGAGCGTTGAAGTCGGGGTAAATTTTTATTGTGGTTTTCTTCGTAACCACAATATGAGCATTTGTAAGTAGTACGCTCAGTTCCTGCTGATATGTAAGTTGGTGCAACAATAGTACGTTTGCTATGTAGAATAAACGATTTTGTGCCACAACGCGGACAAGGCGAATAGGCACTCGGTTTATCTAAAGTAAAAATAGCTTCATTTCCACAACTGTCGCACAAAAATACATCATAATCCACAGCATGTAATTGCTCTTCGAACTGTTGCGAAAGTTTCAAATGTTCGTCTTCACGATTTTCAGGCAGTAAATGCATCATTTCGCCACATTCGGCACATTTAATAGGTTCGCGCCTGACTTTTTTCATCCATACTTTAGCATAAAGCGATGCGGGAAAAGTAGTAAAAGGTACAGGAATAAGTAATAGAATTAAAACCGGTGACAGATTTAGTAACAATATCGACACAAAACCTATTACGAGAATTAAAACTGATATCAAAACAATAATTGCGGTTTTTTCGTTTTTAATGGCTCTGTAACGTGCAAGATTATCGCGGAAAAGCGGATTTTGTCTGACTTTTTGAATGCTATTTTGTATTAACAACCATGCCAACAACGCAATTATCAAATATGTAGCTAATGCATAAGGAATAATTTCGCTCCAGTTTACAGCAGAATACTTAGAGGTTTCAAAGGGTTCGTTGCGAACAACGGAAACAACTTTTTTTACCCCATCGAGTATTCCCTTATCAAAATTACCATTTCGAAATTCAGGAATCATTACCTGTGTTTGTATTCGCTTTACAATTGCATCAGGCAAAACTCCTTCGAGTCCGTAACCGGTTTCGAAACGAACTTTTTTCTGGTCGAGCACAAAAAGTATTAATAAACCATTATTTTGTTTAGCTTTACCAACACCCCATAATTTAAATAGTTCAGTGGCAAAAAGATTAATATCGTCATTGCCAATAGAATTAAGAAGTACTACAGCAATTTCTGTTGTCGATGATTTTTCAAGTGAATCGAGTAACTGATTCATTTCAGCAACAGTGGAGCTACCAATAATTCCATCGGGGTTGCTAACAAAGTTTAGCCCATCGGCAGTTTTGGGGTTGGGTGTCGATTCCACGGTATATGCTGCAAATACACATTGCAACGCAGCAATACTTATTAAAAGCATTAAAAACCGTTTCATGAGAAAGAAATGTAATTTAGCAAATTACTACTTGTAACTGCATTTTTTTATAAAATCAATAAAAAGAATCAACCAACTCTACCTCAAATTTCAATGTTGAGTGTGGTGGAATGTCATCGCCTGATCCATCTTCGCCATAACCTAAATCTGCAGGGATGTAAAGAATATATTTACCTCCACCATTCATTTTTACTATTGCCTCCTGCCATCCTTGAATAGCATACGACAAATAACTATCAAACTGACCACTATCAAATTCGGAGCCATCTATTAACTTACCGGAATAGTTAACAACTACCCAACTGCTCGAATTAGGTTTTCTCATTGCGCCCTGATGAATAACTTTGTAGCAAAGTCCGCTTTCTGTTTGTATAAAACCCTGATCATTTTTATGAGTTTCGAGCCATTTTTCGTTCAGGATTTTCCAATCGATGTATTTATCTTCATCTTTACAAGAAACAAATGAAAGAAAAATGATAGCAAAAATGGTTAAGTAGCTGAAATATTGAATCTTCTTCATTATAATAAATTGTTCTTTTTTTTATATTGCTCCGAAAATGACTTTCCGGCAAATTTTGGCATATTTTTTTTTGGTCCCCAGCCTATATAATTAAATGCAAATGTACCAATATTTTTTAACTTTCCGTTGAAAAAATCGAATCCTTTTCGGGTTCCTGCTATGTATCCGAAACCTTTCATTATCATTTTTTCTGCCGCAGGTCGTAAATTTTTCTCAACTGTTTTACGTCGATTTGACAAAAGTATGTCGGTAAGTGGTATTTTTACAGGACAAACTTCGTTACATTTACCACATAGTGTGGATGCAAAACCCAGGTGCGAAAAGTCTTTAAATCCTCTAAAAAAGGGAGTTATAACTGAACCAATAGGTCCGCTATAAGTTGTTTCGTAGGTATAACCGCCAATAGTTTTGTAAACCGGACAACCATTCAGGCAAGCTCCGCAACGAATACACGCCAGCGATTCCCAGGCTTCATCATCGTCGAACACTTCCGTTCTACCATTGTCAAGTAAAATTACATACATTTTTTCCGGCCCATCGGTTTCGTTCGCTTTTCGCGGTCCGGTAAAAACTGTATTGTAAGCTGTAATCTGCTGTCCTGTGCCGTGTGACGCAAGTAAGGGATAAAAAAGCCCGAGTTGTTCCCAACGTGGAATAATTTTTTCGATACCTGCGATAACAATGTGCACTTTCGGGAATGCAGTACACATCAAGCCGTTACCTTCGTTTTCTGTTACTGAAATTCCACCAATATCAGCTACAAGAAAGTTTGCTCCGGTAACGCCAACATCTGCTAAAGTATATTTTTTCCGTAAAACCTGACGTACATATTCAGTCAATTCTTCGGGTGTGCTATCTGGAGAAGTGCCGAATTTTTCGTAGAAAAGTTTCGCAATGTCGCCTTTTGATTTATGCATTGCCGGTGTAACAATGTGATATGGACGCTCGCCTGCAACCTGCACAATAAATTCACCAAGATCAGTCTCAACCGATTCGCAACCTAAATTTTCCGCAGTATGGTTAAGTTCAATTTCCTCAGTTGTCATCGATTTGCTTTTTACCAGCAGTCGAGCCTGATTATCAGTCAGAATTTTTTCAACAAAACTTGTCGCTTGTTTGGTATTTTCTGCCCAAAGAACCTCTACGCCACGCGCTGAGATTTTTTCTTCAAATTCGAGCAGATATTTTTTCCAGTTATTCAGTACATCGTGTTTAATGAAAGCAGCATGTGTTTTGGCTAAACTTACATTTTTGTAACGCGCCATACCTTTCTCCACAGCAACATCGTATTTTCCAATGTTAAAGCGAATTGTTTGCCGGTGACGTTCGTCAAATGCAATTTTTGCCGATGCTTTTTTAAATTTGCTGCTTTCTGACATTAAATTTGTGTGCTATTATTTTTTCAACGTGAAAGTAAAACTTCCAATTCTATATCCATCGGTAAAAAAATCGGCTCTGTATTCGCCCTGCTGTACAATTTCCTCAACTTTCCAGTACATCACATCGCTTAAAGCTTCGCCCTGATACTCAATATCTTTTTTCACAGAATAAGTGATATTACTGTTTTCAAAATGGAAAAGATTATTATTACTTTTGGTCATAACTTCATCATCGGGGCGCATCAATCGTAAATATACGGTTTTATAACCCGGCTGAGCAGTTATGTTTTTGGCAATGGTAAAATTAAACTGCAATGAGGCAATTTGAGAAAACAGTCCGACTTTACGGTTGCGATTGTTGAGTGGAGTCATGCTAAACGATGTAACTTCAAGTTTTGAGGCACGTGTTACCACTTCATTCAGATTTTCTTTTTCCTTTGAAAGTTGTTCTACTGTTTCGGCGGCTTCCTGAAATCTGCGTTTAACTTCCCTGTTTTCAGTCTTAAGTACTTTATTTTCAGCATTTAGCGAGTCAATTTGATTCACGTAATGAACCATAACTTTACGTACCGTAGCAAGTTCTTTACGTAATTCCGTAATTCGTCGGGCATTTGTGGATTTGGTTACACGCAACTCCTCGAGTAATTGCTGAACTTTTAATTTTTCCCTTTCAAGCAATTTAATAAGTGAGTCGTTTTTGATGTTTGAGGTATAGCCATCGAATTCGGTAGTCAGATCCTGAAATTCGCGTTCAACCTGCTCCTTTTCGAAATTCATCATTTCTATCATTTCCACCATTTCCTTATCCTTTTGTTTTGACTTATTTATGTAAATTAAAACAATGGTAATAAGAGCAACAATGACAATTCCAAGTCCTATGGTTATCAATAAATTTTTGTTTTTCATAAAATTTTTTCAAAAAAAGTACAACCTGATTACAATACTTTAATTACTTTTTCGAGTTGAATGCCTCTTGAACCTTTTATAAGAATCAAGTGATGATGAATGGGTAAATTATTCAAATGTTCAATCAGTTCTTCAACATTAGTGAACGATAAAAAATCATTTTCAGTATGGTCAAATTCTTTGCCAACAAGTATTACATTTTTAAAATTCAGTTTTTTTAATAATTCAATAATATTCTGATGTTCAGTTTTACTGTATCCTCCAAGTTCAAGCATATCGCCCAAAATAAGCATCTTATTATCGTTTTTTATCTCAGCAAAATTTAATATCGATGCTGTCATGCTTGTCGGATTTGCATTGTAAGCATCTATAATCAACTCGTTAAAATCGGTTCTGAAAAGCTGTGAACGATTGTTTTTGGGTTCATATCTTTCAATACCTTTCTTAATTTCGTTAATTGAAAGGTCAAAGAAATCGCCAATTGTTACGGCAGCCATAACATTTTCGGCATTGTAATTCCCTGATAAATTTGTGTTTACATCAAAAATTACACCTTTTGAATTGGCACACTGCATTTGTAATAAAGATGTATTTCCTGTAATCTTATACGATAGCGACTGCATTTCATCAGTGGTAGCAACTTGATAAGAAACTTTTTTATCAGCATGATTTAGACCTGAATTTTCACACATTTGTTCTAAAAAATGGTTTGAGCCATTGATAAAAATCTTTTTTCCATTCGCTGCAATAAAATCGTACAATTCAGCTTTCGTTTTCATTACACCTTCAAACGAACCGAATCCTTCGAGATGCGCTTTGCCAACATTAGTAATAATTCCGAAATCGGGACGTGCAATTTCTGCAAGTGTTTTTATTTCGCCTGGATGATTTGCTCCCATTTCGATAATTGCCAATTCATGTTCGGGTTTCAGTTGCAAAAGTGTAAGCGGAACGCCAATATGATTATTCAGATTGCCCTGTGTGTATAAAATATTGTACTTTTGACTTAAAACCGATGCTATCAGTTCTTTAGTAGTGGTTTTACCATTAGTGCCGGTAATTCCGATAATTGTTGTACCTAACCTTCGGCGATGTTCGCGTGCCAAATCCTGTAAAGAGAGTAAAACATTATCAACCAATATAAACCTATTATCGACTGCAACATCCGGATTATCGACAACCGCATACGCGCAGCCATTCTGTAATGCTTTTACAGCAAAAAGGTTAGCATCATAATTATCGCCTCTTAAAGCGAAGAAAATTGAACCTTCAGGACAGTTGCGACTGTCGGTGCAAATCACCGGATTTTCTGAAAATACTTTATAAAGTTGCATCGTACTATTAAGCTGATTTATCGTAAGATATTTGCTGCAAAATTAATTATAAATTATGATGCTAAAAAACAGAAAATCTGAATATAATCACAAAAAAAGCTAATCAGCATTAATGATTAGCTTAGTTTGATTATTTTGCAATATTGTTATAGAAATTCGTTGATTAATCAGATTATAAAATTTGTGATTCTGTGGGATTTTTAAATTTAAAACTGATACGACAGAGATACGTACCAACCACCTTGTCTCAAGCTACCCGTATCAACTGCATTGATACTATGAATACCAAAATCGTAACCTGCCTTAAGTTGATAATTTCTATATTGAATACCTCCACCAGCTCCAAGTTGAAAATTCATACGATGAATTAGCGCTCTTTTGTAAAGATCGTAATTTCCTGATTCAATTCCTGTTAAAGTTCCTAATACGGATTCAGGAGCAAATGAAGCGGTTATTTTCTGAGGCTGGGCAAGCCCGATATTTATATTTGGACCTGCAAACCCGAATACTTTCAGGTAATTGGCTATCTGATAGGTGTATTGAATACGCAGAGGAACATCAATTGAATGCCCCCAAGTGCTATATCTTACCGAATCTCCGGCTGTATAATTCTGAATTTTATCAGCATAAACAACCTGATAAAGCGCTCCTGTTAGAAGACTGAAATTATATTTAAGGTCGAAAGCCACTGTACCTCCAACCCGAATTCCTTTGAAGTTAGTTGAACTTTCAGCAGTTCCTGTCCGAAGGGGATTCAAGTAGCCAAGTTCGATACCAATTTTTTGAGCATAAACACCTGATAAAGTGGCAAATAAAAGTAAAATAATTACGGTTTTAAAACGAGTATTCATTTGAAGATGTAAATTTGCATTTAAAGTTCACAAAGATACTGTTTTAGAATGGTAAAATCAATGTATTATTGGTTAATGACACATTGGCTTACTTGTTTTTAACAAAATAATCTGAAAATGTTAAAATCATTAGTTGTTACAAATAATTTGACATACGTATTTCAAATAAACCTAATTCGGTGGCAAAGGATTGATAGTAAATGAATATTTTGAGATTTGATACAAATACAAAAGCCTGTAAAATCATTGTTTACAGGCTTTTACTCATTTTTGAAATTCGTTTTGTGGAACTGGAGGGGCTTGTATCCTCAACTTTCTTGGCTCTTTTTCAATGAGTTATATATGCAAAATCAACTGGGTACCCGATTTTTCACCCTCAAAAATTTACTCAAAAAGTCTAGTTCAAAGATTTGGGAATCGTATATGCAAAAATACAAAAATTCGATGATATAACAATGGGTTGAAGGCTATTTTTTAGTGTGGTTCAGATATAATATATAGTAAGATAACTAACTTTTGATATGCTTTAGCAGTCTGTTATCCTATAATAAAAGGATGTACTTGTTCGGCTTTTAGTCCCGTGTATGAGCAGAATTCTTCGATGCTGACAAATTGATGTTCTTGTTTTTGATAATATTGCTTTATTTGAGAAAGCAATGTCCTTCCGTAACGTTCACTTTTACCGGTTATTCGTTGTACATCCTTTGGGTATATGCAAATGCGTTTTGCTTCCATTAGATGACCTTTAATAGCGCAAATTTAAAATTATTTCTTTGATATAAATGCTGTTTTCGGAAAAAATGGCAGGAATAAGCTATTTCGGAATTTCATTTGCTCCGTACGGATAATCATGTATATACATTTGTGCCGATAATTTTAAAAATTAAATTTTATGGCACAACAAAAAAGTATTTTAAAACTGAAAGGTACCATTGGTGGCGTGACTTTCTATAAGTCGAAAAATGATGGATACCTTGCCCGGGAAAAGGGCGGAGTTGACGCTGACCGTATTGCAAACGATCCGGGGTTTGCGCGTACTCGTGAAAATGGTGCTGAATTTGCCAATGCAGCAACTGCAGGAAAACTGTTACGCGATTTGGTACGTGTTTTGGGAAAAAGTGCATCGGACGGACGTGTAACAGCTCGTTTGACTCAAATTATGGCGCAAATCAAGAACATGGACGAAGCTAACGCCCGTGGTGAACGAAGTGCAGCAGAAGGCATGGCCAAAGCAGAAGCAAAATTGTTGTTGAAGGGTTTTAACTTTAACATCAATTCCGTACTTGGAGCCGTTTTGTATAAGCCTCTTGAGGTGAATATGGAAACCGGTGAAATTAAAATCGCAGCATTGTCACCTCAGGATGATATTAGTCTTCCACAGGGTGCAACTCATGTGATTTTTAAAAGTGGATTTGCAGTGATTAACTTTATGACAGGTGAAAGTGCAATTGCAGTTTCAGAACCGGTGCGAATGGCTACCAATGCAGCTGTCCAGGCTTTGTCTGTAAAACCGCTGGATGTTCCCGAGCTTGAAGGAACTAAGTTCCTTTTGCTCTCTATTGATTTTGTTCAATCGGTGAACAATTTGGATTACTCACTGAATAACAACTCGTATAACGTGTTGGCTATTGTTGAGATTGTTTAATCATTTAGACAGTAATTCATTATGGGAACAGAAAACAATTCGTTGGCTAGCAATCCGAATGAAATGACGATTGTAGAGCGTGTTAAAGCTCCAACTCCAAAGTTTTTCAAAACGTTGCGGACAATCGGTTTGGCATTGGCAGCTGTTGGTGGTGCTATCTTAACTGCACCTGTTGCGGTTACGGCTGCGCTTGTCACCATTGCCGGTTATGTTGCTCTGGCTGGTGGAGTATTGACAGCAGTTAGTCAAACAGCCGTTGATACGAACTCAAAAAAAGGTAAGTAATGAAACTTCCTGAACCAAACCACGACGGACAGGTATATGCCGGAACATGCGGAGGCATGTTTCTTTCCGTTTTCAGTAATGTTTTTATTGAAGATTTAGTTAGAACGGTGATTTTGGCTGTCGTTGGTGCTGTTGTTAGTTTCGGAGTTTCGCTGGTGTTGAAAAGAATGATTAAGCGAAAGAAACGACCCCCAACCTCCGTCAATTGACGGACAGGCTCTGAAGGGGACAAAAAGAAATAAAAAAAATCTACTGTTTTTTATGGTGTGGTAACCTTATCAGTAGTTAAGCCTCCCGGCGGGGAGACTTTTTTATTGACCCCTAACCCCTAAAGGGGAAAATTTAATTAAAGATACTTGTAAAAGAGCATACGCTTAGCCTGTGAGATTAATAGCAGGTTTTGTTTGTTTTGCTTTTCCATGGCCTCCAGACTTTGAAGGGCCGCTACAGCTTTTTCAAATTGAGCTGGATTTTCATCCACTTTATTTAAAGCAGCCGATAAGCATGATTTTACATCCCTGAGTACTACAAATGGAATGACTGAACCCCGTAAAAACGGATAAAAGGCATTAGACTGCCACAGGCTATACATTAGCCAGTAAACCTGCTCCTTATCAATTTCATTTTGAAATTAGATGATAAAGCAATTAGGACATGGAGATGAAAGCGGTTTTCCGCTGTTATTTCCTTTGTTTAGGATAAAGAAATGAGGTTTTCTGATTTCTTCTTTCTGGCTGTAAGACTTCAAATAATAGGTACACATGAGGATAACGATTAAAGGGTGAATAAAACGAGGGACTACCCCTGCAAATAATTTTTACCCCCAGAAAGAGAAAGAAAAAAGAAAAGAAAAAAAAAAAAGGATATACTCTTTAAACAACCAGAGAAGTGGCGGCTGTCAAGGTTTTTTGGCAGAATACTACCCGAAGTGCAACGAGGTGTGGAGATTGTGGCAAAAACCCGTAGGGCTTGACCTTTACTGACGGTAAACGTAACGGCTATCTTTGTATATTCATTTTTTTTGGCGGAAAACGTATTATGCTTTCTTTGAATTTACATTACATTTTATTGTTTTTATATTTAAAGCGTTGAATACCTGCGGGTATACTGTATTAGAGTTGCCCTTAGGGCGTATTATATTTAATTTTGAATTTGAATCTGCCTGATAAGGCAATAAAACACCAACTGCCCCAAATATTTGGGGTGGGTGGTCGGGGGCTGGTGTGGGTGAAGCAGGTTTAAACCGAATTTTCTTGGTAAAAACAGCCTTGAGCTAGCGTTGATTGCATGGCTTAAATGCGAGAGTAGAGAAACGGAACGAAGTATTAAGCCAGTGCGTTGTAGCGCGAGCCTATGCGAGTGGAGCGAGTGCCCCTGACACAGGAAGCGCAAAGCGCGGTGGCAGGGTGCTGCCGGCAGCTGGTTCGGGCGCATTTTTTTGCTCGAACAGTGCGTTGGAAAAGGCAAGGGCTGGTAGTAATGAGCGAATGGAGTGGAATGGTAGCGAAATAAAACGATAAGGGGTTATGTGTGCGGTGCTGAAACCTTATGACGCTGAAAGCGTCATGGGGTGTAGGCACAAGGATATAAGCGTGGGAAAAGACATAGCCCCTGAAAGTGAAATGTAGCCAATGGAACAAAATGAGAGAATGGAAGCCAGCTCTTGTGTGCGGTTGGCGATAGCGGTGTGAAGCTTAAAATGGAACATGTGGAATGAAAAGTAAACACGGCTATGCCAACATTGAAAAGTGAGCTGCAAAAAATGTGACAAAACATAACAGCACGAGCGACCGCAGGCGAGCAAAACACTAAATGGTGGCTGACCCCTACTTACCAATAAATGAGCGTAGCGAATACTTTAAAGGGGTTTAGGGGGCAGGTGCAACCATGACTGAGGAATGACAGAACGTGGTGAATAAAACAAACTGATACGCCACTATGAGCACCTACCGGAGCGCAATAGTGAGTGTAGAAGCGGTAGCCACAAGGGCAGCGCAGCTGCTTGTTTTACCCTTGTGGGTATGTTTTTGTGAACAAAGTGGCGGAATGACGAAGACCGCTTTACCTATTCGGTTTAAACCTGCGTGGGCAGGATTTTATTTCTTTTTCTTCTTAGTCTTCTTTGAGGGAGATTCATTAGCATTATTTGGGAATAATAGCGCTATATTTTCTCTATCAACTCATTTCTTACTATCTCCCAAGCCTTCACATTGTCATATTCAACATCCGGTTTTAGAATGATATGAATGTCCTGAATAAATTCTTTGTCTTTCATTTTTTCTTCCATGTTGGCCAGAAATTGTTTTTTGGTTGGTGGGTTATCGACAGAAAAATCCATGTAGACTTTGTAGCATTGAATTACTTTTTGTGTATCCACTTCGTGATTAGTTAATGCCCAATATAAGTCGAAGAGGTCACGACCTTTGCGGCGTTGGTACAATGCCCGGAGTTTGGTACCAAGGAGTTCTTCTAATTCATATCCGGTTAGATTACATTCACCAGTGAACCATGAGTTTTCTACTTTATATGGAATTTCTTTTAGCCTTAGAACATTGAAGTGTTCGCGGGTATTGATTTCGATTTTCAACCTCATGCTTATTACCGGCTGGGTACTGGTTTCAAATCGATAAATTACAGTATTGTTGTGAATGTGCTGCAAAACGGTTCTTTTTGTGCCCAAAAAGGAAGCCAGTCTCTCACGAATTCTTTTGAGTACTGCAACAATTGGCTCTGAATTAATTTGAACCAAATCAATGTCTTCAGAATATCGTATTTGGGGCTTTAGATAGAGCTTATGTAAGGCTGTACCTCCCCTGAAAGCCAACGATTTGTTTATAAGTTCATCTGAGAATAATTCAATTAAGGCTCTCGCGTTAATTAAATCCTGTTCTACCTGTGCATCTGTAGGCCATTGTGCCTGTTCTTTCCACTCTTGTATGTATCTTTGGGGTATCATAAATCGCTTTCAATTTCCATATTAATTATTACTTTCCACGTTTCGTCAATCTTCCCATTTTTAGGTTTTTGGGTGGTTAACAAGACAGGAGATAGATTTCTATCTTTCAAATTTTTCAACAGTACTTCGGCTATTTTTTTTTCATCCAATACTTTATCCATTATGTAACCAAGCCGTTGAATTACGGGAGTATTTGGATATTTTTTGATTGTACGTGATAGTGACGAAACTTTAATGGATTGAGCCAATTCCTGTAACACGGTTGTGATACGGTTCAGACCAATCTTTTCAACGTAAGCTAATAAATCTAATGCGGTTAGTTCGGGTGAGGATACATTTATATAACCTGCATCGGATGTTTTTTGAATAATATCATCTTGTTCCCATGTGTTTTTTGACAGAAATGAAATCTTTAATTTCTTGCTATTAATACTTCGTGGTGCCGGTGTTTGAGCGATTACAAAATACTCCATGGGTTGCTGATGAGCTGCTCCGTATAAAGCAGATGCAGATAATAAAGCCACATAATAGGGTTTATTTAATGACTTCATCAAATCATCAATGAATAAGTGGTAAGGGAGCATTCCTTGTTTTGAATATTCAGGAGTAATTATAGCGTAAAATCCTTTCCGGATTTGTGCTACTTGTTTCTTTTGCTTATACCTAAAAAGACCTTGTAAAAGGGATTCTTCGGATAAATCAAAATAGTTGCGTAAATCGTCGAATGTAAAAGCATAGCGGCCTTTTTCCTGTAACTCAACAAGAAATCTATCCCAACTTGCATTTTTGTTCTTTTCTTGTAATTCCGACATATTTGTATTTGCAAACCACTACGAATTGTGTAGTGGTTTGCAAATGTACAATTTTTTGATTAAAATACAGTATTTGTAAAAATATTTTTTGAGTATCTATAAAGCGTTAGGATTGTTCAACCCCGATGGGGTTGGTATAGGAGTGTGTGTGTTATCCCCCAGTATCGCAAGCGCACCAGGGAAAGCATATTGTTTCCCGTTCGAAGGAGTCGATACTGAATGAAGCGCGAAAGATTACGCAAATGAGCGAATTTAAAGGTTATATAAGCGATTTGGGCGGTCCATCGGCCAATATGTATGGATTGAAGGGAATCGACCTCGAAATTTGCAAGAAATGCAAAAAACCTTCGTGTATATATCCTAAGGTATGTTTTAATCTGGATACAGATCACAGTCGGCTTATCGATATATATCGGTCGGTCGACAGTATTCCGGGTGTGAAAAAATCTTTTGTGGGGAGTGGAATTCGTTACGATTTACTTCTGAGCGATACTAAAAACGAAGAAGCCAATAAAAGTCATGCCGAATATATACGCGAACTGATTACAAATCATGTTTCCGGACGACTTAAAATTGCACCCGAACATACTTCGGATAATGTATTGAATTTAATGCGCAAACCATCGTTCGAGTATTTTGGTAAGTTCAAAACGCAGTTCGAGAGAATCAATCGCGAAGCGGGGTTGAATCAACAACTTATTCCATACTTCATTTCAAGTCATCCAGGCTGTGAGGGTGAAGATATGGCCGACCTGGCCATACAAACTAAAAAGCTGGATTTCAAACTGGAACAGGTGCAGGATTTTACACCCACACCAATGACTGTGGCAACCGAAATTTATTACTCAGGCTATCATCCTTATACGCTCGAACCGGTGTTTACTGCCAAAACCAAAGAAGAAAAACTGGAACAGCGGAAGTTCTTTTTCTGGTATAAGCCTGAATATAAGCAACAAATTATTCGTGATTTTCAGCGAATGAAACGTCCGGATTTACAGAAGAAACTGTTTGGAAAGTAAAATTTGCCTCATATAAATAAAGCCCGTAAAAACATTGATTTTTACGGGCTTTGTTTATTTTTGCTTAATGACCTTCTTTTGATCTGAACGCTTTGATAATTCGTTGGATATAACTATCCCAATCTTCATCTGCCAATCGCTGGTTCTCTGTTAATACACATCCAAATCCTTCAATGATAGCCGTATTGCGCACGAAATTTTCTTTCAGTAGTACCTTGTCATTTGTTTCCCAAAACTGTGATTCATCCACTAAATTAAAATCAGATAGGTATTGTTTAGAGACATAGCGTAATACACCGATAATCATTGCATGCATTTCCGGGCCTGCATATTGTGTTTTGGTACTACACATGCAGAGGTATTTGTTGTAATCAGCGGCCGTAAGTGTTTCCTCTTTTTGTTGGATTTCCAGCTCACCCTGATCGGTAACAGTAGCGCTGGATATAACGATAGTTTTTTCTTCTTTGAATTCGCCCCAGCAAAACAATTGCATTATACTGCTCATGCGTCCGTTACTCAGAAAACAAATGGAAACAGGCTCGCTACCTTCAGGAGTAAAATCGATGCCATAGAGTTTGCCATCGTGCTGACCTGACGAGTTTATAGAATCTATTGTACTTGTTATCTTATTTTCAGGAAACCTCCGTTCGTAAATATTATATTTCCAATTATGAACGCTGGCAATTTCTTCCACCTCATCAATCAGTTGAGGTAGTTTGTTTTTGTCGGTTATCCGACCCGAGTAATGAATGGAGGCACCCATATTGATTTTACTTTTCTAAAACGTAAATAAATCTTACGTTTATTATTTTACGCAGCAATATTTAATTCGCTAATAACAAGCTTCATAACATCGTTTATCAACGAATATGCTTTTTCAATACTTGTTGGATTTTCTGACTGTCCTTTTTTTTACTTTTCAATACTCATTGATAGTAAAGGTGTTACGAAATAGATCTTTGTAAAAAAGATCATAATAATATGTTTCGCGATAAAAAACTACTAAAGGCCGGATTGTCTCAGTTTTCGAGAAAGGAACTGGAAGATATGGTAATTAAATTAGCCGGAAAACGGCATAATTTTGAGTTTTTGCTGATCAACTATTTCGACAGGGAAGGAGGGGAGCAATGGCTTTTTGGGGAAGCACTGGACGGACTTGAACGTATTTTTGAAAAGGAATACAAAGGACGCTCCATACAACATCGCGAGGTAAAAAGACTGAATGCTTCGGCCAAACTAATCAAGGATTTTGCTGTGGAAGTGAAGAATAAAAAGTACGAAGCTGATTTGATGATGCATGTGTTGCGACGCGAGTTTGCATTTCCCGACGAAATGTTTGGGGCGGGTTTTTCATTATTCGATTATAAGCTCGCGCTGTGGGTGAAGAGGTTGTTACAAATCCACATCCTGAATTCCCTCCTGCTTTGGCAGGAGGATATTGAAATTCAAATCATTATTTTGGCTTTAGCCAAATTCTATCTTTTTCTAATCTTTTGGCTAAAGCCCATATTCTCTATTTGTCATT
>CAYONE010000043.1:0-34335 GCA_964405245.1 uncultured Paludibacter sp. | reverse complement strand
TGCTGGATGTCAATCAAATATAGATATTTTTAAATTTTTGTCATGTACTTAGAAAAAATGATTTATTTTGCTAAAAATATAGCGTAAGAAATTTTAATTTATATACAAAAAAAGCGAACAAAGATATTTAACTCAAATGCAAAAGAGGTGTTCTTTAGCAACAAATTTATCTGATTTTCCAAAATTAGGATTGATTTAATTTTAAATTAAGTTTCAACATGTTTATTTATTTGGTTTTAAAAGTAAAAAGTGTAATTTCATTTAATTGTATTTATTGCAATTTGTAAATAATTCTAATAAATGAATTCAAGTGTAATAGCTATAATATCCTTTTTCAATATAATTTTATCTCTTATTATTTTTTTTAATAATTGGAGGACAAATAAAGCACTTGTCTTTTTGTCAGGTTTTCTGATTATTTTTTCTGTTTACAATATTTCAGGGAGCATACTTTTTCTGGGTGGTCCTTTGTGGCTTTTTACAATACTGTTGAATAATTTTGCGCCTTTTATTTATCTTTATCCTGTAATGTTTTATTTCTATTTAAGAGCTTCATTAACAAATAATAGTAGCTTTAAAAAAATAGATTTTATTCATTTTATTCCTTTTATCATTAGTTTCATTGCTGTAATTCCTTATTTGATAAAACCATGGTCGTATAAATACTCCATTGCCGAAAGTGTTATGTGTAATTACGATGCATATATGAATTGTAGCTTTGACTTATTGTATCCGCAAGCAATTAACAGAATTGCCCGCCCTATACAACTTGGAATTTATTTAATTACATCATTTGTGCTGATATTTAAGAATATACCTAAATTAAAAACATCGCAAAACGAAGGTACTTGCCATTGGAAATTTTTAATTGGAACATTAACAATTCTTACTGTAAGTTTTTTGTTTTACAGTGTTATGCATCTTTTATTAACAACACGTTTGATTTATACACTAAGAAATGAAGAAGTCTATACTATAACTCATATTTTAGTAAGTATTTCATCATACTTATATTTACTTATTCCTATACTGATTATTCTTCAACCAAAAATTTTATATGGGAAGACTGTCTCTGAGCCGGTTATAAATGATAATAAAATTGATTGTGTTAATAAAGAAATTTTAAAAATTGAGTTGGATGAGAAACAATCATGTTCGGAGGATGAAAATTTAACAAGACTCATGAATAGAATTATGTGTTACATGAAAAATGACAAACCTTACTTAAATCCTGAATTTTCAGCACATGATATATGTGTTAAATTAAATATACCACAACATCAGGTGCAAAATAGTTTTAAAGTTGTTTTAGGTAAAAAGTTTACTGAAGTAAAAAATGATTTAAGAGTTGAATATGCAATTAATTTGATGAAGCAAAATTTTGCTAAAAGTGTTTCGATGGAAGGAATTGGTAAAAGTGCCGGTTTTGCTTCAGCATCAAATTTCTTTCTTATATTTAAAAAAGTAACAGGTAAAACACCAAATGAATGGATAAGAGATAATATAATTGCAGTAAATCAAAAAAAATAGATTGTACGGTGTAATATAATCAATATAATAAGTAAGTGATCAGAATTAACTTATATTATCCATATCGTTTGGTTTAGAGAAACTATCTACACCTAACAGGTTTTTAAAACCTGTTAGGTGTTATCCCGAACAGATAATGAGGAGTTCGAATAATGTAAACTAATTTAGAACACCAACTTAGAAAAATATTTTGACAAAAAAAGCTATTCAGAGTATTCTGAATAGCTTTTTACACTTTTTGTAAATGCAGATCAGTTTTGCATTTTTTCTTTTTTGCTTTTGTAAAGCACCACTAAGCTATAAATAAATGCCATTCCCAACAATACTAAAGTTCCACTTGGAACTGGCACACAACTTGCACCGGGTTCATCGGGCAAAGCAGGAGCATTAGCTCTTGTACCCGAACCTGCTTGATCTGAGTTGTTGAAGAATGTCGATTCATTTTCGCCCCAGATACTGCTGTTTGATGAGTTATCAGTTGTTTGTGACTGATTGTTGTTAAAACGACTATCCGACTCGAAGGGTGTTTGAGCAAAAGAATATGTTATGTTGAATATGAGGCCTAAACTAATAATAACTATTAATTTGAGGCTTAACTTTTTAATTGAAATGTTCATTTGTACTTATTTTTGTTGTTTGACAAAGTATTAACTTATTCTGATATTGTTTAAATCGGGCAGTAAACGTAACTGCCCGATTTCTTTTTTAAGTTAGTTGTTGATAATTAGTTTAACCCGTGCATTCTGACCATTGGCATTAATATCCATTATATACAATCCCGGAACATTAATCATTACAGGTACACTATTTTCAACGCCACTGAACTGATAAATCAATTTTCCGGCAGCATCGAACAATCTAAGATCAGCCTGCCCGTTTAATCCGTTCAGATAAACTTTGTTGCCTGTACTATGAACTGATATTCCTGTTCCGCCAATTACATTCAAACCATTTGCTTCCTCAGTTGATAAAGTTACATAGAATCTTGAACTGATTGTACTTGTCGCATTAGTTATGTCGAATGTATAGCTTTGATTCATAAGGTTGGTTTGTGCTTTTGTTTCCGTATCAACAAGAATTACTTTTTTAATATCAACTAGTTTTTCCTTGTCGATCATGCCGATAGTATAAGTACCTGCTTTGCCGGTTCTGAGTTTCAAATTTACCAACGAGGTATTAAGAGGTAATGCGTTGCACGCCAAACCTGCGCAAGAACCGGATGCTTCAGTGTAAATCTGAGGAACAGACGAAACCGGGCTCATCATTTTTATTCCATCCCTGTTGCGTTCGAAATTAACAGAAGCGTTTTCCTGCAAACGAATACGTGTTAAATCGTTTTGTTCGCCATTAGAAACTACTAATGAAATTTCATCAAATCTTGTTGCAGATTTTACAGCTTTAAAAGTTTTACCTTCAATATCGTAAGTTAAACCATCGTAAGCCTGTAACCAGTCCTGGATAAAGAATGAAGAGAAAGGATAAACAAGATAATTATCATCGGCCATAACAGTTGTGTAATTATCCACGCCGTTCCAAACGAAATAAGGTTCAAATGCCCATGCATCATTCAAATTAAATGCGCTTACAAAAGGCACACCTATCAGATTCCAACCTTCATCGCAATACGAACGTCCCGTAGAACTTACATTAATACTTGTTTCAACCAAAGTAGGTCCGCATAAAAACTGAGTACCAACTTCTGATTTAAAATCGATAGGTTGATAATCATCGCCGCCGGCAAGAATATATCCTTTATTGGCTTTTATTAGTGAATCAGGAACATTTACATAATTTGAACCATTAGTAAATCCATCGTTAGCACGTTTCTGTCCATCATATTGTCCGATATAGAAGTCGGCAATATTTGTGTCTAAATTACCCCAGTTAGCCTTGTCAGTAGTGCCTGCTATGAAGATACTGTCGGCAATTACATCGAAAGGAATACTGATAAAACTCCATGGGTAAATTTGTGGATCGTTAACAAACGATTTGCGTACAATTATTGAAGCATTCTGATCAACGGTTACAGTGCAACTTGTACCTCCGCAGCTATTATCTAACTGACCGGCTTTGCCTGTTTCGTCCACTATAAACACAATCTGGTTGTCAATATCCAGTGTTCCGCATACTTTCAAGCGTCCGGTAGTTTCAATAAACAAGGAGTCACTTACTATATCGCTTCCAACGGGAATCTCTACGGTATGACGAATATATGTCGGACGATCGTTAGTTGGAGGAGTCGGACTATAAATCCATGTGTCGGTTGCACAATCCAAACCTTCCCAGATATCGGCTGCCCAATCGTTGGCATCAGCAGTAGTGCGCCATGCACAGAATTCAACTTCATTTGGCAAAGAAGTCAGATACAATGTAGCATCATCGCAAGCTTGAGGAGTACCATTGTCGCAAGCGGTATAAATTACAGGTACAGTTCCAATAAAAGTTGAAAGAGGCACAAATGTATAAGCTCCTGTTGAAGATAATGTAAGCGAACCCACACCCGGAATAGCAGTAGCATTTCCAATATTAATAGTAGTAGCATTAGATGTTGCTGATGTTACAGATTGAGCATTACTTTCGGGATCGAAGTCATTGGTGAGTACATTTCCTGTCATCGTATCACCCTGTGGAGCAGAATTTGCATCATCGTTTGAGAAAGTATTGTTACCGTTGTTTCCTATCACATTAATTGTAAGAGTTGCGGAATTTGTTCCACCATTCCCATCGCTGATATTGTATGATACAGGATTAACTGTACCAATAAATCCTGTGGCAGGTATATATGTATAAGTACCGTTTGTATTTAATGTAAGCATACCGGCATTTAAAATAAGGTTGCCATAAGTGTCTGTTCCTGAAACTTGTACGCTTGTATTCAGAGCAATGGAAGCTCCTGATATTGTAATTGGATCACCATCCGGATCGCTGTCATTGTTCATTACCGTAGAAGTTACTGTAACATTTACTTCTGTTGAACTTACGTCATTTTGTGCCACTGGTGGATTATTCCCTGAAGTTACAAGTTTTGGTAAAACCTCTATTGAAAGTATAGCAGTGTCAGTTCCGCCATTAACACCAGTTCCAGTATAAATTACTGGTATAATCATTCCAACAAAATCGGT
This sequence comes from uncultured Paludibacter sp., assembly GCA_964405245.1. Taxonomy (GTDB): domain Bacteria; phylum Bacteroidota; class Bacteroidia; order Bacteroidales; family Paludibacteraceae; genus Paludibacter. Next base: position 29,683 of record CAYONE010000043.1, on the reverse strand, counting down.
TGCAGGAATAAAAGTATAAGTTCCATCTGCATTAATTGTAAGACTTCCCGCCACAAGAACCGGATTTCCACTGCGGTCAATTCCCGAAACATCTTTTGATACGCCAAATGTAAACGGATCGCCAAGAATTGTAGCACTGTTAACACTTGCAATATCTTTATCGTTAGTTGATAACAAACCGGAAACATTTGAGTTTACAGGAATCTGGTTGATGTCATTATTTGCAATTGGTGGATTATTAGTTCCTGTTATAGTGAATGTTATTGTTGCAATATCAGTGCCACCTTTACCATCGCTAATTGTGTAATTAAATACATCTGTTGCTGTGGCACCGGCAGGTATATTAATCGCGTTATTGGCATTGTATGTATAACTACCATCAGCATTTAATGTTAATTCACCATAAGTTCCGGTTAATGCAGAACCTACAGTACCTGCAGTTCCAGAACCTTCCACATTGCCTGTACGAATTTCTGTCACACTCAAAACATCACCGTCAACATCAGTATCTCCTGTTGTTGTATTTTTAATTACGCCGTTTGCTTCATTTACATTTAAAGTGGCATTTTCGTTTACTGCGCCTGCATCGTTAACTGCTACGGGAGCGTCATTTGTTCCTGTGATTGTTATCACCAATTGAGCTGCATCAGTTCCGCCATTTCCATCGCTTATAGTATAGGTGAAAATATCGGTTACAGTTTCACCTGAATAAAGCGTGTCAGTAGCAGCAGGACTGGTAACATAAACATAACTTCCATTGGAATTCAATGTTAATGTGCCGTATTTTCCTGCAAGTGCGTTATTTACTGTTCCTGATGTTCCTGTTCCGGACTCTTCTCCTGTACGAATTGCTGTTACTGTTAATGCATCACCATCTACATCCGAATCACCTGTAGTCGCATTTTTAATTAAACCATTGGCTTCGGTTACTGTGAGTGTTGCGTTTTCGTTAACCGAACCTGCATCGTCAACTGCTACAGGAGGATCGTTTGTTCCGGTAATCGTAATTACCAACTGAGCTACATCGGTTCCACCATTGCCATCGCTGATGGTATAAGTGAAAGTATCTGTTACAGTTTCACCCAAATAAAGAGAGTCAGTAGCAGCAGGACTGGTAACATAAACATAACTTCCATTGGAACTTAATGTTAATGTGCCATATTTTCCTGCAAGTGCGTTATTGACTGTTCCTGATGTTCCTGTTCCGGACTCTTCTCCTGTACGAATTGCTGTTACTGTCAATACATCACCATCAACATCGGTATCGCCAGTTGTTGCATTTTTAATAACTCCGTTGGCTTCATTTACATTTAAAGTGGCATTTTCATTTACTGCGCCTGCATCGTTAACTGCTACGGGTGATGTATTTGTTACGGTAACTGTTGTTGTTTTTATGTTATTACAACCCACTCCACTTGTTCCACCATCGCATTCTACCTGTGGATCGGTTGGAGTACCTAAAATTGAGCTTGTTGCATCTTTATCGGTGTAGTCAGCAGGACGCATGGCATAAGCAGTAACTGTACTGCTATTGATATGTGCCATTCCAACTCCAACAGTACCTGTAATTGTATAGGTAATAGTACCATTGCTTGTCAGATCAAAATTTGATGTAAAAGTGTTTCCTGAAACTGCAGATCGGCTGTTTTCGACAAAAGTTCCTGTACCGCTTCCATAGGTAACACTTGTTATATTAAAACCTGCAGGTGCTGTAAATCCAAAAGCAGCGCCTACAGCATTGTCAGTAAAACCTGTCGATGAAGGATTTGCTACTACTATTGTGTACGTGATAGTATTACCAACAAGTGTACTTGTGGTACTGGGAGTAAAACTATTTATTGATAAATCAATATTTTTAACAGAAGCTGATACCACTTTTATTTCAGAAGTACTTTCGATATAGGACCATGTATCTAATATTTTATTATTACCAAACATAGTGGTGAGGGTGCCGTTATATACACCCCATTTATGTCCGTTGGGTGTTGCTCCGGAATTACTATGTAAGCCAGTTAAATTCTGAGTTGGGCTTGAGGGACTATTCAAGTCATTTGTCATTCCTGTATCGTCCCAATATACTAAATCTCTAGTTGGTGAATATAAATTTCCCGAAGCATCAAGAAGTTCAATTTTAAAACCCTGTGGATTTATTTCCACATCTCCCAAAGGAAAATGAACTTCAGCTGCTGAAATGCTGCCTTCAACCGACACACTTACTCCTGAAGTAACTTTAGAGGGTGTAGAAGCACCATCATAACCATCCCATGGAACAAGATTTCCACCTTCAACACAATCTCCAGATATAGTACGGTCTGTAAAGCCTCCACTAAAAGTTAATTTAATTGTAAATTTTCCTGCTACATTTGATGTAAACGATACAGTTGCGCCATCCGGTCCTATTATACCTTCATTTCCCCCTTCTGCTCCAAGTATGTTAAGATTAGAAATTACAGGAATGGTAGTGGTAACAACTTTTCTTAACCATGTAGTAGTTTGTGCCCCACCATTATAACGAATGTTTGCACTTTCAGGCATATCTGTAGCCGGATAAGAAAAAAACATTTTGTGCGTAATATCTTCGGTTCCATTATCTGGTAAGCGGGGATCATATACATACGTTTGGTCGGTAGCTGCTGAAAATTGTGTACTTTTATATGCAGGTTCACCATTCATCCATGAGTTTGGATTTGTTGTTGCCGGATTTGCAGAACCTGTTGTGGCTTTTTGAATACCCTTGTTGTTTGAATATATTTCAAATGAGGCACCATTTTGCCCATTGGCATCCACTTTATATATATATCCAACATTGGTTAACACATAAAATTTACCGTAAAATGCTTTTGTGTTATCTGTTGAAGATGTCTGATACATGTTTGCATTAAAATTATTACAATACACTCGGCCAGGAATTAATGTAGCAGCATTTGATGAACTACCCACGGATATATCAAAAGCGGCAATAAATGAAACATTATTTGGCTGATTTGTGGCTTGTGTCCATGCAAAATTAGCATTAATTTGAGTTGCTGCAGTTTGACTAGTTGACGACGTGCTACCACTGGTTGGCACAAAATCAATTTCCCAAATACCTTCCTCATTAGCGCCGACTATGCGAGTATAGGGAGAATAGCCGGTTGTTACTCCTGTTCGATTTGGTCCTGCAAGTTCCTGTGTTCTGTTTGCAATTACTCCAACAGTTGTACTTGTCCCTGAAGTATATGTAGTTCCGTTAGGTGTACGCAAATTGATTGTTCCACTTCCCAATCCTTGCGCGCTTGAACCCACGTAAATGGTCTCACCAACTTTCGCATATACTTTCATAGTCCCAACAGTCGGAAATATATCAAAAATTACATTAAGGTTTCTTGCTCTACTTTGCAGATAAGCACGTAATCCGGCTGCTCCACTTGGATATAGATCTTTACTACCTTCCGCATAAACACTAAAAACAACTGTAAACATAAAAAGCATCGAAAGAAGCAGGTTGAGAACTTTTGAAGGTCTCGAAACTGAATTTCTTTCAATGAAATTTCTGTTTGAAGTGCGTGAACATTCTACGCTTTTTCCTGGTGCGTTAAATAAATGTGTAAGAAATTCTAAATTCATATATTTATTATTTATGGTTGATATTTTTGAGTTTTTTGATTGAGTGGTTTTATTGTAATTGGATTTAATTCAATTTGTCAAATAAAATCAAATAATTTAAACAAAATGATAAGTTTCTTATCAGTACCTTATCAGTAGAAACAACAAAATTGTTATTTAGTTTTATAGACTACAAAAATAATTTTTTTTATAATTCAAATTCGTTGAAAAATTTTTAAATTTGTGCTGTTTTTAAAAGTAGGATTGATTTGTTTAAGATTCTGTAATGATTGCAATAGTACTTTACAGATATTTCAGTCAAATTTTTTTGAAAAAAAATATATAATTCTTATGAAGTTAACTCCGATACTTTTCATATCAGCTTTAAATATTTTTCTTGCATTAGTAATTTTAATAAATAACTGGAAAAAAAACAAAAGCATTATTTTTCTAAGTTTGTTTTTGATTCTTTTTTCAGTCTCCGGTATTACCGGTAGTCTTTTAGTGGATGGTGGACCTGTATGGTTGTTATCTTTGCTATTAAATAATTTTGCTCCATTATATTATCTTTATCCTGTTTTGCTTTACTTTTATGTTAGAACAACGGTTAAAGATTCAATAAGACTCAGAAAATATGACTTTTTGCATTTTATTCCCTTTGTAATTAATCTTGTTGCTATTCTCCCGTATTTATTAACTCCATTTGAATATAAATATTCTGTTGCACAAAAAGTTATATGTAATTTTGAAGCATACATGCAGTATGACTTTAAATTATTTTATCCTCATTTTATTAATCAGATTTTTCGTCCGATACAATTTTTTGCTTATTTGGTGGCTTGCATAGTTTTGGTGATTAAGTTTTTCCCGAAAATTAAAGCTTCAACCGGACTTTTGAAAAGTCAATTCAGTTTAATGTTTGCATCATTGGTTTTTATAGTGGTTTTTTTTCTGATATTGAGTCTGAATCATTTTTATTTTGCAATTCATCAGTTAATTAACAATGATATTCATTCAACTTTTTTACAATCAAGAAAATTTATCAGACTACTTTCAGGATTTTATTTTGTTATACCTTTTTTTATAATGCTAAATCCCCGTTTTTTATATGGTTTGCCACAAAAGAAAGACAGAAAACAGGAAGAATCTCAAAATATAAATAGCGAGTTTATCGCAGAAAACGTGGTGTCTGAAACTGAAAAGACTTTAGTTGATGAACAAGAAAATGAGAATTTTAAATTACTTTCAGAGCAAATACTTGGTTTTTTTGAAAATGATAAGCCATATTTGAATCCCAATTTCTCGGTTCACGATGTTTGCCAGAAGTTTAATATCCCGCGGCATCATGTACAGTATTGCTTTAATGTGGTAATTAACAAAAGTTTTCCTGATCTGAAAAATGAAATGCGTGTAAATTATGCTCTTGAATTGCTTAAAAGTAATATGTCGAGTAAAATCTCAATTGAAGGAATAGGTAAAAATGCGGGTTTTGCATCACCTTCAAATTTCTTTCTGATTTTCAAAAAAATTACAGGATACACTCCTAATCAGTGGCTGGATTTTAATAAAGCAGAATAAGCAGATTGAATTAGCTCTGTGTTGACTTGTTTCGTATTTCATAGTTGAAATGTTATAATGGATTTCGAACAATATACCTATCGTTTCTGAACCCAATAAGAATTTATTTGTTATAAATTTATATTTTTGCAATAATTTTAAAACAGGTTCGATATGAAAAAAACTTTTACAAACCGATTTACAAACTTTGTTGTTTTGTTTTTGATATTGTTTTTATTTTGTGGCGAAATTGTTTCTGCAACAGGTTACTATTTTTATGTACAACTTGCCGACAAAAACAACACACCTTATACTTTGTCGAATCCATCGGAATATTTATCAGAAAGAGCAATTGAACGTAGAGTTGCTTTTGGGTTAAGTTGCGATTCTACCGACTTACCTGTAAACCCTGCTTATATATCGGCCATTGAAGCTGCCGGAGTAAATGTATTTAGAACAACTAAATGGCTCAATGGAGTTACTGTTCTTACACCGGACTCTTCGTTAATGGCGGGCGTAAGAGTTTTGCCATTTGTTACAAGGACAATTTATACCGGTAAAACCGACAATAATCCACCTTTAAGTCCCCGACAAAAATTCCCGAAAGAAAGTACTACGTTCGACTACGGAAGTGCAACAACACAAATTAATCAAATAAATGGCGCGTATTTGCATAACATGGGTTATACCGGAGCAGGTATTCATATAGGTGTGCTCGATGCAGGTTTTTACAATGTGAACATCAATCCCGGTTTTGAAAGTTTAAGAACACAGGGACGATTGTTGGGAACAAAAAATATTGGTGGCTCAGGCGATGTTTACACGCTTCATTCCCATGGCGCTAATGTTCTCTCAATTATGACCGGCAATTTGCCAACGCAATATCTCGGCGCTGCACCCGATGCTTCATTCTGGCTTATCCGAACCGAAGTTGATCCATCAGAATACATGGTTGAAGTGGATTTCTGGGTATCAGGAATAGAGTTTGCCGATAGTGTGGGTGTTGATGTGGTAAACTCTTCGCTTGGATATACTGAATTTAACGATCCTGCAATGAATTTTACTTATTCTGATATGAACGGAACTGTTTCGAGAGCAAGTATTGCCGCACAAATGGCTGCCAATAAAGGTATTATAGTGTGCAACAGCGCCGGAAACAGTGGAAACTCTGCGTGGAAATATATCGGTTCGCCCGCCGATGCTGATAAAATTCTGACTATAGGAGCTGTAAATTCTACAGGTGCAGCTGCAAGTTTTTCATCGTATGGCCCTTCTTCGGATGCGCGTGTAAAACCTGAAATAAGCGCCATGGGTTCAGGCACCGCACTTATCGGAACAAATGGAGCAGTTACATGGGGCAGCGGAACTTCCTATTCATCGCCAATTATTGCCGGAATGATGGCATGTTATGTGCAATATGTTAAAGCAAACCGATCAAGATATTTTATGGAAGATATTTTACAATCTGTAATCGGAAGTGGAAGTTTATACGGTTATCCTCATCCGCAATTAGGGTATGGAATTCCAAATTTTCAGGTTGCTGTGGCTACTTTACCCACTTATGACGCTATTTATGAAGTAAAATCGGAAAATGCGCAGATTTATCTTGATAATAACAACCGTTTGTTACGTATTAATATACTTAGTGATTTGTTTGAAAATGGACTGATAAAAATTTATAATATTGCGGGACAATTATGTTTTAATAAAACAATTGATAACACAGAAGTAAAACTTGATATTAATAATTTAAAATCCGGTATTTATATTGTGTCGTTAAGTAACAATAAAAATACTGAAGCGCAGAAAATTGTTGTAAGATAATTACTTTATTGATTCTAAGTTTAACTACTCCTTTTATATTTGTGTTAATATCAGAAAGTTAGAAATTGCCTAATGAGTAAAATTAAATTAGAAAATATCGAGTTCCATGCTTATCATGGCTGTTTAGAGCATGAGCAAGAGCTTGGAAACACTTTTTTAGTAACAGTTAATATCGACGTGGACACTTCTTTAGCCCAAATATCAGATAATTTAAATGATACATTAAACTATAAACAAGTTTATGATGTTGTTAAAGAACAAATGCAAAAACCTTCAAAGTTAATAGAACATGCCGGAAACAGAATTATCGAAGCAATTTTTAAGGAATTCATAACTGTAAATAAAGTTAAGGTTAAACTTTCGAAACTGAATCCACCAATGGGAGGTAAAGTGGAATCTGTAAGTATCATACTCGAAAAAAAAAGATAAAAAATGTATTTATAAATTGATTAATTCATTTAAATTGATACAATTTGCTTACATTTACATACATTTTCTACAATATTTCCAAAAATGAACGCTTTCATCGGCGTTTTTTTTATTTCTATAATTTTTTAAACTGATAAAATTTTATGTCAGCAAATCAAACTGAAAAAGGTCATCCCAAAGGTTTATATTTTGTTTTTACCACAGCCATGTCCGAGCGGTTAAGCTATTATGGAATGCGTGCAATTTTTACGCTTTAACTCATCAAGGCTCTTGCAATGGATAAGGAGCTTGCTTCAACTATTTACGGAAATTACACCGGACTTGTTTATCTCACTCCGTTAATTGGCGGTTATATTGCCGATAAATTCTGGGGAATGAGAAAATCAATTTTTTGGGGAGCTGTGTTGATGTTTACAGGACAAATGCTGATGTTTTTCAGCGCGTTATATTATCAAAGTAATGATATTGCCCGGATTATGATGTATAGCGGTTTGGGTGCGCTTATTTTCGGGAATGGATTTTTTAAGCCGAACATTACCACAATGGTCGGAAGTCTTTATAATCCGGGCGACAAAAGACTCGATTCAGCTTATACCATTTTTTATATGGGAGTTAATGTGGGTGCGTTTATTGCTCCATTGTTAGCCGGATATTTCGGCGATACCGGAAATCCTGCCGATTTTAAATGGGGATTTCTCACATCGGCTGTGGGTATGCTGCTCAGCTTGATACTTTTTACAGGTTGGAAAAATAAATATCTTGTAGATCCTGATGGAAATATGCTTGGCATTGTAGCTGCGGGCAAACTCAAACATAATAATTCTGAAAAAGAAGTAGCTCCGGCTCGTTCTGCAAAACAGCACATTACCGAGTTTGTTTTGTGGGCTATAGGTGCAGTTGCTGTTTTTTCTTTGTTTCGTTTTGTGTTTGATTTCGATATGTTTGGTGCTGCTATTTTTTCCACCAGTATAATTATGCCGGCTTTCGTAATTTCCGATCGTTCGCTCACTAAAATTGAGCGTCAGCGTATTTGGGTCATTTATATTATCGCTTTTTTTGTTATTTTCTTTTGGTCGGCATTTGAGCAGGCTGGCGCTTCGCTAACTTATTTTGCCGACGAACAAACCAACCGCACAATTTTTGGATGGGAAATGCCTGCAAGTTTTTTTCAATCTTTTAATCCGGTATTTGTAGTATTGTTAGCTCCGCTGTTTTCTGCGCTTTGGCTTAAATTAGGGCAGAAAAATATGGAACCTGCATCGCCTGTGAAACAATCTCTTGGTTTGCTTTTTCTTGCTTTAGGGTATTTGTTAATTGCTTTTGGAGTAAAAGGAGTTGAACCGGGTATGAAAGTGAGTATTTTGTGGTTATCAGGTTTGTATTTTATCCACACAATGGGAGAGCTTATGCTTTCGCCCATTGGACTTTCGATGGTAAATAAATTAGCGCCCATTCGTTTTGCTTCATTACTAATGGGAGTATGGTATTTGTCCATGGCCACTGCCAATAAATTTGCAGGTATGCTCAGTGGGCTTTACCCTGAGAATGGTATATCTCCCAAGCATTTTCTGGGATTTGAAATCGCTACCATGTTCGATTTCTTTATGCTTTTTGTAATTATGTCGGGAGTAGCAGCACTCATTTTATTCCTTCTATCAACCCGACTGAAAAAACTTATGCATGGAGTTCATTAACAGTATTTTATGCTGTTGTCGTTGAAAAGATATTCCCTATATCAATAAAAAAAAGTCCTTTGGTGCCGTTTGGACCAAAGGACTTTTTTTTTGATTTTTAGATTTACATTTCTTCCAGAATCTTTGCTTTAAGCTTTTCGTATTCCTTTTCGGTAATCAGTTTTTCATCGAGCATTTGTTTCAATTCTCTGAGCTTTTCGAGTTTTGTAGTTCCATTGAACTTAATTTCTTGAACAGAATCTTCAGACAAAACGTTAAGCATAGGCTGTAACGTGTAAGAACGAGTAGGTTTGTAATCAAGTGTCCACAACCATAAAGGTGGAATAAAACAACCACCGATAAAAGTTCCCACATTAAATTCTTCATCTCTTCTGATTGTTACATAGAGCGTTTCGTAGCCTTCTTTCACAATTTCAACATTAATGGGTGAAAATGATACCCTCGTATCAGTGTAAAGATAAGGAGTTATACCAACTTTATCGCCATTAATTAAAACATCAGCGCCCGAAGGAACGGATTTAATCATAGTGGAACTTGCGCAACCTGCGAACAATACCAATACAATGAGTAGCATAAAAAATGTGTGTGGGGAGAATTTTCTTTTCATAATTTTTTTATTGATGTGTTTGTATTTTATTTTTTCAGTATTTTAACAATTATTGCGCCAGAAATTATTTATTTAAATGTTGTCAAACTTGATTTTTTTTTGCTTTTTCTAAACTATAGTATTTTTCCCATCAAGTTCAATTACTTCAAGATTTTGAATTTTACTGCCATCTATTTCAAGTCGTATTAAAGTTTGGATTGTATGAAATCCATATTTTCCGGCAGCGCCAGGATTTATGTGCAGTAAATTAAGCATTTTGTCGTATTGTACTTTCAGTATATGCGAATGTCCGCAAACAAAAAGCTGTGGCGGATTTTCAAAAATTGTTGGTTTTACCATTGCATCGTATTTACCGGGATAACCTCCTATATGAGTAATCCAAACTTCTGTATCTTCAATACGGAAGCGGTTATGGAGCGGGAAAATACTTCTTATTTCATAACTGTCAATATTACCCCAAACTCCTCGTAACGGTTTAAAAGCCCTAAGTTTTTCTACGGCCTGAACTGAACCCCAGTCGCCGCAATGCCACACCTCATCGCAATTCTCAAAATATTTGAAAATCCGTTCATCAATATATCCGTGTGTATCCGAAAGTATCCCAATTTTAACCATTTATAAGGTGTTTTTTATTTTATCAAAAAAAGAATTGATGCAAATATACAAATAAGCTGTGAAGTATAATGTATGAATAACATTAATGTAATCATACTATTTTTATTGCTTTAAATGCTTTAATATTCTTTATTTACAGATTAAAATATTACTTTTGTACGGTAATAAAAAATTGAAAAACTTCGAAATATGAACACAAAACTGCAGGAATTAACCGATAAAATCTACCTCGAAGGTGTGGAAAAAGGAAATGCCGAAGCGAAAGCTATCGTTGAAAAGGCTAAGAACGAAGCTGCCTCAATTATTACTAAAGCTCAGGCAGAAGCATCGCACATAATTTCGCAGGCAGAAAATAAAGCTGCTGAACTCGCAAAAAACACGCAGGCAGAACTTAAACTTTTTGCGCAGCAATCGGTAAATGCACTCAAAACGGAAATCACTAACCTTATAAACGGATCAATAATTTCTGATTCGGTAAAAGCTGCCACAGCCGACAAAACCTTTATGCAAAAAACCATTTTGAGTCTTGTTCAGCAATGGGCATCAAATCAAAATGTTTTAATTGAAGCAAAAGATGCAAAAGCCCTTACTGATTATTTTACAGCAAACGCTAAAGCATTGTTAAATACAAGTGTGAAAATTACAGAAGCCAACAATGTAAAAGCTGATTTTACCATTGTTCCCGAAAAAGAAGGTTATAAAATTACATTTGGCGATGATGAATTTATGGCTTATTTCAAAGAATTCCTTCGTCCGAAATTAGTGGAAATGCTTTTTGAATAGGAGCAAAGAACTAAGTTTAAAGAGCAAAGAAAAATTTAAAACTAAAATGATTTCAAAATTTTATATTTGAAACATTTAAACCACTTAGTTTTTAAATAAGTCGAAAATACTTAATAAGTCTGCCTTCTGGCAGGCGCAATATTAAAAAACACAAACTGCCGATGAATTATTACTGTCTGGTAGCAGGATTGCCCGATATAAATGCAGATGACACAAAAGGCGTGGCATCGCTCGTTGAGCTTAAAGAGCAGCTGCTCGAAGAATTGAGTAAAAGCGATAGCGAATTATTGAAATTGTTGTTTGCTGCTTATGATAACCGGAATTTTCTTACATATTTAAATAATCACGATGCCGAATTAAATCCCGCCGGTAATCTTACTACCCACGATTGGGACGAATTGGTGGCTTTAATGAGAGAATTCGAAAATCCTACTGACAATAGGCTTTTACCCTATATTCACGCTTTTTACAGTCAACTTAACGGGGAGAAATCAGAAAATGAGATAATCTCGAATGAAGATTTACTTACTACACTTTATTACGAATTTGCCATGAATTCGGATAATGCATTTGTGCGTAATTGGTTCGCATATAGCTTGAATGTGAATAATTTACTTACTGCTATTGCCTGTAGAAAGCACGGATTCGATACCAAACCATACATTATTGGAAACAATGAAGTTGCAAAAAATTTACGATTAAGTAACGCTCGCGATTTTGGTCTTGCAGGCATTTTTAGCGATTTTGATTTAGTTTTTCGTATTTCTGAAGAAAGTAATTTAATCGAACGTGAAAAGAAAATTGATGCTCTCAAGTGGACGTGGCTCGATGAAAATACTTTTTTCAATTATTTTTCAATCGAAAAAATTCTGGCGTTTGTGTTGAAAGTTGAAATGGTTGAACGCTGGAAATTGCTTTCTTTTGAAAAAGGATCTCAGATTTTCCGTCAGCTACTTGCCGAACTAAAACAAGGAGTGCAATTTGAAGATTAACACAAAGTCTTTAATATATTAAAAAAAAACAACTAAAAAATATTGCCATGAATGATTTGCAATGGGCACATTATAAAACTGGCAAATTGGCACATTAATTATTATGTCAACAACAGGAAAAGTTAAGGGAATTATATCGAATTTAGTAACCGTAGAGGTTGATGGACCTGTAGCTCAAAACGAAATTGCTTATATTGAATTAGGCGCTCAGAAGCTTATGGCAGAGGTGCTGAAAGTAGTAGGTAAAAATGCCTTTGTACAGGTTTTTGAAAGTACACGCGGATTAAAAGTAGGTAGCGATGTAGAGTTTACAGGACGTATGCTCGAAGTAACTTTAGGTCCCGGTTTGCTTTCGCGTAATTATGATGGATTGCAAAACGACCTTGATAAACTTACAGGTGTGTTTTTGCAACGCGGTGAATATAATTTTCCGCTCGATACCGATAAATTGTGGAGTTTTAAACCAATTGCCAAAGCAGGCGACAAAGTGATTGCAGGGTCGTGGATTGGTGAAGTGGACGAAAACTTTCAGCCGCATAAAATTATGGTTCCCTTTGTGTTCGAAGGTGAATTTACTGTTAAAAGTGTGGTGGAAGCCGGCGATTTTAAAATTACTGATAAAATTGCAGTTATAGTTGATATTGATGGAAACGAAAAGGAAATAACCATGATACAAAAATGGCCGGTAAAAAAAGCCATTAATGTACATGCCGAAAAACCGCGTCCGTTCAAACTTCTCGAAACAGGTGTGCGAACCATTGATACTGCCAATCCTATAGTTGAAGGAGGTACAGGATTTATTCCCGGACCTTTTGGAACCGGGAAAACGGTACTCCAACATGCTATTTCAAAACAGGCCGAAGCCGATATTGTAATCATTGCCGCTTGTGGCGAACGTGCCAACGAGGTAGTGGAAATTTTTGTGGAATTTCCCGAGTTGGAAGATCCGCACACCGGACGAAAACTGATGGAACGTACAATTATCATCGCTAATACTTCCAATATGCCCGTAGCATCACGTGAAGCTTCGGTTTATACAGCCATGACTATTTCAGAATATTACCGTGCCATGGGATTACGTGTTTTGATGATGGCAGATTCAACTTCACGTTGGGCACAGGCGCTTCGCGAAATGAGTAACCGTATGGAGGAACTTCCCGGACAGGATGCTTTCCCTATGGATTTATCGGCAATTATTGCCAATTTTTACAGTCGTGCCGGTTATGTTTACCTCAAAAACGGACAAACCGGTTCCATTACCTTTATCGGAACGGTTTCGCCAGCGGGGGGTAACCTTAAAGAGCCCGTAACCGAAAGTACCAAAAAAGCTGCGCGATGCTTTTTCGCGCTCGAGCAAGCCCGTGCCGACCGTAAACGTTATCCTGCTGTAAACCCAATTGACAGTTATTCAAAATATATCGAATATCCTGAATTTGAAGAGTATATATCGAAACGCATTTCGCCCGACTGGACAACGAAAGTGAATGAAATGAAAACGATTCTGCAACGCGGAAAAGAAGTGCAGGAACAAATAAATATTTTGGGAGATGATGGAGTTCCGGTAGAATATCACATCACTTTTTGGAAATCAGAAGTTATTGACTTTGTAATCCTGCAGCAGGATGCATTCGATAAAATCGACTCTGTTTGTCCGCTCGAACGTCAGGAATATATGCTGAATCTGGTAATGAATATCTGTAATTCGGATTTTTCATTCAATGGTTTTGTTGAAGTAATGGACTATTTCAAGCGTATTATAAACGTTTGCAAACAGATGAATTATTCAGCATTCAAATCTGAAAGTTTTGAAAAACACGTAGCAGAACTTGATGAAATTCTGATTGAAAGAAAAAAATAAAGTCGAGAAGTAAAAAAACGAAAGAAAAAAAATAAATGGCAACAAAAGCATTTCAAAAGATTTACACTAAAATAACCCAGATAACCAAAGCTACATGCTCGCTTCATGCCAACAATGTAGGTAACGATGAACTGGCAACAGTAAACGGCAAACTTGCGCAGGTAGTGAAAATCATGGGTGAAGAAGTAACATTACAGGTTTTTGAAGGAACCGAAGGAATTCCTACCAATGCCGAAGTTATTTTTCTCGGTAAAGCGCCATCGCTTAAAGTTAGCGATCAACTTGCTGGCAGGTTTTTCAATTCATTTGGCGACCCGATTGATGGTGGTCCCAATATTGAAGGTGAAGAACGTGAAATTGGCGGACCTTCGGTAAATCCCGTGCGTCGCAAGCAACCATCAGAGCTTATTGCAACCGGAATTGCTGGTATCGACCTGAACAATACTTTAGTATCGGGACAGAAAATTCCATTTTTTGCCGATCCTGAACAGCCTTATAATCAGGTTATGGCAAACGTTGCATTGCGTGCTCAAACCGATAAAATCATTCTTGGCGGAATGGGTCTTACCAACGACGATTATCTGTATTTTAAAAATGTATTCAGCAATGCAGGTGTGCTTGATCGTATCGTAAGTTTTGTAAATACAACTGAAAATCCTCCTGTTGAGCGATTGCTGATTCCGGATATGGCGCTTACTGCCGCTGAGTATTTCGCGGTGGAGAAAAACGAAAAGGTATTGGTGTTGCTTACCGATATGACATTATATGCCGATGCGCTTGCCATTGTATCGAACCGTATGGATCAGATTCCTTCGAAAGACTCCATGCCCGGCTCGCTTTATTCCGATTTGGCAAAAATCTACGAAAAAGCGGTACAATTTCCTGCCGGAGGATCAATCACTATTATTGCGGTTACTACACTTTCAGGAGGCGACATTACACACGCCATTCCTGATAATACTGGTTATATCACCGAAGGTCAGCTTTTCTTGCGTCGCGATACTGATGTTGGAAAAGTGATTGTCGATCCGTTCCGTTCGCTTTCACGTTTAAAACAACTAGTGGTTGGTAAAAAAACACGTGAAGATCATCCGCAGGTTATGAATGCTGCCGTTCGTTTATTTGCCGATGCAGCCAATGCAAAAACTAAGCTCGAAAATGGTTTCGACCTTACCGATTATGATGAACGTACACTCGCATTCGCCAAAGATTACTCGAATAAATTACTTGCCATTGATGTAAATATCGATACAAATGTAATGCTCGATGTAGCATGGGAAATGTTTGGAGAACATTTTAAACCCGCAGAGGTGAGTATCAAACAGGAATTGGTGGAAAAATACTGGAAATAAATATCATAGCTCCTTAAGTGGAAAACAGAATTTATGACTGACATTATAAAATCCGGCATTATTGAAAATAAAATCATTGAAATCAGAAATCAAAGGGTTATTCTCGATTTTGATGTGGCTGAATTGTATGGTGTTGAAACCAAACGTGTAAATGAGGCCGTAAAAAAAAATCCTGAGAAATTTCCAAAAGGCTACATATTTGAACTGACAAAACAGGAATGGAGGCAATTTAAAATTAACAATAATCATTTAAATATCTCTGAATCTGATGAGTATGGAGATGTGGTCGAAAATTTCGACCACCTTAAAAACAGAAAATTCTCTTATATTTCTCCAAAAGTATTTACAGAAAAAGGTTTGTATATGCTTGCTACAATTCTGAAAAGTGAAAAAGCAACGGAAACTACCATAGGCATTATTGAGACATTTACCAAACTAAGGGCGTTTTCCCGTGCAGTTTCCAAATTAGTTGAATCCAAAGAGGAGAAAGTTCAGAAATCATTGATGAAGCATAGCGCTGAAATAATGACTGAATTAATAGGAAATGATAAAGATGTAGCAGAAAATGAGACCAGTATAGAACTAAATTTTGCAGTTTTTAAAATTAAGCACACAATAAAACGAAAAAACAGCGATAATGTGGTTCGGGAAGAAGATCCTGTATATTTCGCTATAAATAATGAAAGTCTTGCTGAGTAAAGACTTTAAAAAAGATGGCAATACAATTTCAATATAATAAAACATCGCTTCAGGCACTTGAAAAGAATCTGAAAATGCGTGTACGCGCTTTACCTACAATTAAAAATAAGGAAAGCGCACTCCGTATGGAGGTTAAAAAAGCAAAGGATGATATTCAAAAATTAGAACAGGAACTTGAATTGCGCATAGCTGCCTACGATAAAATGCTTGCTTTGTGGGGTGAATTTGATGTATCATTGTTAAGGGTTGAGGATGTAAGAATGAGCATAAAAAAAATTGCCGGTGTTCGTATTCCTGTACTCGATGAGGTTTTGTACACTACAAAACCATTCAGTATTTTTAATTCGCCAAAATGGTATGTGGATGGACTTGCCGAGTTAAAGGAATTAGCCCAGGTTGGCATAGAACAGGAATTTTATGCGTACAAACTTCATTTACTTGAATTTGCCCGAAAAAAAACTACACAAAAGGTAAATCTTTTTGAAAAAGTGCAGATTCCCGGTTATCAGGAAGCTATTATTAAAATTAAACGATTTATGGAAGATGAAGAAAATCTTTCGAAGTCCTCGCAGAAAATTGTAAAATCGCGTCAGCAAAAACAGAAGGAGGCTGAATTATGATTATAAAAATGAAAAAATACTCCTTTCTGATTTATCACAGACAATATGCCGAATTTCTTGAAAAGATAAGGGAATTGGGAGTTTTGCATGTGAAAGAACTTGCAGAAGGGATTGCCGAAAATGATGTGCTTCGCGAAAAAATGCAACTTGCATCGCGAATTTCTTCTGTTGTCAAGCAACTCGAGATTTTAACTGAAGCAAGTTCAGAGATCAATAATAATGATATTGATGATAAAATAGGATTCGAATTACTCAATAAGGTTGAAAGCATTAATACTGAAAAAGAGGCTTTGCTGCAACGAAAATTATCGATTGTACGTGAGGCTGAACGTATGCAGGTTTGGGGAAATTTTGATACTGATAAACTGCGTAAGTTAAGCGAAAACGATATTTATATTTCGTTGTTTTCTTGTCAGCAAAGTCGGTACAAAGTAGAGTGGGAGAGTGAATATCAGGTGTTTGAAATTGCCATATTAGGCGGAACTATATTTTTTGCTATAGTACACAATACACCTGAACCTATAATTATTGATGCTGAACCTGTAAAACTCAGCGATAAAAATATCTCGCAACTCGAAAATGAAATAACATTAATTGATAATCAAATTCAATTACTGGACGATGAACTCGTAGTTATTGCCGAAAAACAGTTACCATTGTTAAGGGCATTACTCAAAAGTGTTAATGGAAATATCGACTTGAAAAAAGTTGAATTGAGTACATTGGCAAAAGCAGAAAGCAAAGTTATGCTACTCGAAGGATTCAGTCCCGAAGCTGTAGAGGATACATTAAATAGTTTTCTTGATGCCGAAGGAGTTTATTACGAAGCAACAAATCCTGAAATAGACGAAGAAATTCCTATACAGTTGAAAAATAATTCGTTTTCGAAACTTTTCGAACCTATTACAAATCTTTTTTCGTTGCCAAACTACAGCGAGCTTGACCCCACACCATTCCTTGCGCCATTCTTTATGCTGTTTTTCGGACTTTGTCTTGGCGATGGAGGTTATGGGATTTTAATTTGGGGGGTAGCTACTTTTATGAAGCGTAAGGCTAAACAGGACATGATTGGTTTGCTTACTCTCGGTCAATATCTTGGACTTGCAACTGTAGTTGTAGGTTTGTTAACAGGTTCGGTTTTTGGTATTGCTCTCGATCAGGTTGAATGGAAATGGCTCTCTGGGGTAAAACATTATTTTATTACTCAGAACAATTATGCTGAAAAACTGAGTGGTTACAATCCAATGATGATTGTTGCCGTAGTAATTGGTATAATCCAGATATTATTCGGTATGATAATTAATGTGCTGAAAATAAATAAACAGCATGGATTTAAATATGCTGCAGGACATTTAGCATGGGTTGTTTTTATTGTTAGTATGATAATTTTCCTCGGTTTGCCTGCTTTGGGTATGATTATACCTCAGTCTGCACTTTATATTCTCTATGTTTTTATTGCCCTGAGTGCCTTGGTAATACTTTTCTACAATTCTCCGGGTAAAAATATATTCAGTAATTTCGGTTCGGCATTATGGAATACCTACAATATGGCAACAGGGTTATTAGGAGATACGCTTTCGTATGTACGTTTATTTGCGCTCGGCCTTACCGGAAGTATTCTCGGAGGTGTATTTAATACGCTTGCTATTGATCTTACAGCCGATGCCAATCCGATTTTCAGATGGTTTTTTGTATTACTAATACTGTTGATTGGTCACAGTATTAATTTTGCACTTTGTTTGATCGGAGCATTTGTTCATCCTATTCGTCTGACTTTTGTAGAGTTTTATAAAAATGCAGGTTTCGAAGGAGGAGGAAAGGCATATAAACCATTTAAAAATGTACAATAACTTACAAATAAACAGAAAAAATAAATCAAAAAATAATCAAAAAAACAAAAAGTAAATTATGGAACCAATTGTATTAGCTTATTTGGGAATTGCATTGATGATTGGACTTTCGGGTACTGGAAGTGCTTATGGAGTAACTATAGCCGGAAATGCAACCATCGGCGCTTTAAAGAAAAATCCATCAGCTACAGGCTCGTATATCGGGCTTTCAGCTCTTCCTTCATCACAAGGACTTTACGGATTTGTAGGATATTTTATGCTCAGCGAGTTTTTAAAACCAGAAATTACATGGTTTGTTGCGGCTGCTGTTTTTGGAGCAGGTTTGGGGCTTGGCTTGGTAGCGCTTTTTTCGGCAATTCGTCAGGCACAAGTATGTGCTAATGGTATTGCAGCCATTGGCTCAGGACATAATGTGTTCGGAACTACAATGATTTTGGCTGTATTCCCCGAATTATATGCAATTCTTGGATTATTAGTTCTTATTCTTATCAGTTCTGCACTTTAAAGTATATCGGCAATTCATTATTAATTGTTAAGAAGCTCAAACACATCAGTGTTTGAGCTTCGTTTACATTGCTTATCAAGTGAAATAAATTACTTTTGTACTCGTTTCTTTCATTTAAAATGAAAAATGAAAAGCAAGACAAACTGGTTTAAATCTTTTTTTCTGAAACTGCGTTTTCAGTACAGGGTATCGGTACTTAACGAAAATACCCTGGAAGAATCATGGTATATCAGACTTTCACGCTTGTCGGTATTACTTTATGCTACTTCACTTGTTTTGCTGACGTTTATTACGTTAACAATATTTATTTTTGCCACACCTATCAGGTATTATTTGCCAGGCTATAGCGATGAAGGTGGCAGATCCAAAATCTTGGCAGAAGCAATACATGTTGATTCATTGAAAAGTCAGGTGGAACTACAGGCAGGCTATCTTGACATTATAAAAAGTTTGATTAAAGGAGATATGAAACCTGATTCGATAGCTATGCTTGACTCTGCAAAACTGAAAGAAAAAGCTTTGGAGTTTGTTGAAAAATCAAAAGCCGAAAAGGATTTTATAGAGAATTACGAATCGGAGGAGAAATACAACCTTAGTAACATTTCCAAGGCAAAAAACGAGAATGTATTTGTGTTTTTTCGACCTGTTAAGGGTGTCATTTCATCATCGTTTAATCCTGCGGAAAAGCAATTCGGAATAAATATAATTACATCAAAAAGTGAAACTGTTTTAAGTGTGCTTGCCGGAACCATTGTGCTTGCAGGTTTTACTTTTGATAACGGTTGGGTTATTTCTGTACAACACGAAAGCGGATACTTGTCGGTTTATAAACAGAATTCCCGATTGCTTAAAAAAACAGGAGATACTGTTAAAGCCGGAGAAGGAATTGCGGTAACCGGAGAAGCTGCCGGAAATTCTCCTCCTGAACAATTTTATTTTGAACTTTGGCAACAAGGCAAACCTCTGAATCCCGAAGATATGATTATTTTTTAAAAGTCTCATTATGGGTTGGGTGCCGGGAGTTCCTACTCACGTAAAAAATGTTTCAGGAGTTCATAGTCCCAGGTTGTAGAGTTTCAGAGTTTCTTGTTTTAACTGTCTGTCAATTGATAGATTTAATGTTTTCGTAACTTGTAACTCGTAACTGTCTTTACTCTTTGTTCCTTATTCATTATTGATTTTAAAAAGTGTTAGATAATAAAAAGCAAATAGCTATACTTGGCTCAACCGGTTCAATTGGAACTCAGGCGCTTGAAGTAATTGCTGATAATAGTAATCAGTTTGATGTTTATGCAATTACGGCTAATAATCAGGTTGATTTGTTAATTAAGCAAGCTCGTCAGTATAAACCTGAGGTGGTTGTAATTGCTAATGATGTGCATTATGCAAAACTAAAGGCTTCTCTTTCAGATCTTCCAATTAAAGTTTTTGCCGGTGCCGATGCTGTGGCACAAGTTGCAGCAATGGAACCTTTAGATATTGTTTTGACCGCTATGGTGGGATATTCTGGTTTGAAGCCAACTATCAGCGCCATAAAAGCCGGGAAAAAAATAGCACTTGCCAACAAAGAAACCTTGGTTGTGGCCGGTGAACTTATTTGTGAACTTGCAGCACAGCATAATGTTTCAATTCTTCCCGTCGATAGTGAACATTCAGCTATTTTTCAGTGTTTAGCGGGCGAAGGCAATAATCCTATTGAGAAACTGATTCTTACTGCTTCAGGCGGACCATTTCGCTCAAAAAGTATAGACGAATTAGAGTATGTAACAAGCGCACAGGCTTTAAAACATCCAAATTGGGATATGGGTGCCAAAATCACAATTGATTCGGCAAGCCTTATGAACAAAGGTTTCGAAATAATTGAAGCTAAATGGCTTTTTGGTGTAACTCCGGATCAAATTGAAGTTGTGGTTCATCCCCAATCAATAATTCACTCAATGGTGCAATTTACCGATGGTTCAATTAAAGCACAACTTGGTTTGCCCGATATGAAACTACCGATTCAATACGCCTTTACTTATCCTGAAAGGGTAAAAAGTAAATTCCCGAGACTCGATTTTAATCTATGCTCACAGTTTACTTTCGAACAGCCCGACATGGAACGTTTTCGTAATTTAGCTTATGCCTATTATGCCATGGAACGTGGAGGAAATATGCCATGCATTTTAAATGCTGCTAACGAAATAGTTGTGGCAGAGTTTCTGAAAGATAAAATCGGTTTTCTTCAAATGAGTGATATTATTGAAGAAGTAATGAGAAAAGCTACATTTATTTTTCATCCCGTTTACGAGGATTATGTAAACACTGACAATGAAACCAGACTTCTTACACAAAGTATTATCGGAAACCTTTGATAAAAACAAAAATAAAACACAATAAAATCAATTCCGGTAAATTGATGTACCGGATCTAAAAATAATTTATGGAAACATTTTTAATAAAAGCAATACAACTTATCCTGAGTTTGTCAATACTCGTTTTTCTTCATGAGTTAGGTCATTTTTTATTTGCGCGTCTGTTTAAAGCGCGTGTCGATAAATTTTACATGTTTTTTAATCCAAATTTTTCAATCTTAAGAGCAAAAAAGATTAATGGAAAATGGCAGTTGAAGTTTTTTGCTAAAAACGTACCTGCTAACGAACGTGAAAAACGAGGAATAGATGGAGATATAATCCTTGATTCGAAAGGAAGAGCCGTTATGGAACAAATTCCGGAAAGCGAATTGCATGAAGATGACTGGCGCAGATATCCTGAAAACACCGAATGGGGTATTGGTTGGTTGCCACTTGGTGGATATTGTAAAATTTCAGGTATGATTGATGAGTCGATGGACAAAACTCAACTTGCACAGGAAGCAAAGCCATGGGAATATCGTTCTCGTCCTGTTTGGCAGCGATTACCTATAATTACAGGCGGAGTATTGGTTAATTTTATACTTGCTTTAGTAATATATTCCGCAGTGCTTTACAATTGGGGGAAAGAATATTTGCCTCTCGAAAATGCACGTTACGGGTTGCAATTTTCTGAAACGTTAATTCAATGTGGTTTTCGTAACGGCGATAAAATTTTAATGATTGATGGAAATCCTGTTGAAGAACGTGCAGATATTATCAGTCATATACTTATCGATGGCAAAAAAAATGTAACTGTTCTTCGCGATTCTGCTCAGGTTGAAATAATTCTCCCTGAAGATTTTGAAAAACGTGTGCTTGCCGCAAATGAAGCTGATATGATTTCGGTTCGTTATCCTTTCGTAATTGAAGAAGTTACAGCCGCAAGCCCCGCAAAAGATGCCGGATTAATGAAAGGTGACAGCATTGTTGGTTTGAATAATAAGCCTATGAGTATGTATCAGGATATAGTTGCAGAACTTTCAACTCTTGCGAATAAAGAAACCGAAATTCAATATTATAGAAACGGAAAATTAATATCTTCTAAAATTAAAATTTCCGAAACTAGTAAAATTGGTGTTGGGTTAAAGCTACCCTATTCATATTTTGAAACAAAGAAAATTGAATATGGTTTTTGGGAATCGATTCCGGCAGGCATTTCGCTTGGTTGGGAAACCCTGACAAATTATGTGAAACAATTCAAACTTGTTTTCACCAAAGAAGGCGCTAAACAGATAGGTGGTTTTGGTAGTATTGGAAAGATGTTTCCAAATGTGTGGAATTGGCAGGCATTTTGGACTTTAACCGCAACACTTTCAATGGTTTTAGCATTTATGAATTTTCTTCCGATTCCGGCGTTGGATGGTGGCCATGTACTTTTCCTGCTGTATGAAATGATTACCGGGCGTAAGCCCAGCGAGAAATTTATGGAATATGCGCAAACTGCCGGATTTTTCTTCTTAGTAGCTTTACTTATTTACGCTAATGGAAATGATATTTTTAGAGCGATTTTTAAATAGAGCAAAGAGCAAAGAGCAAGGAATCAATATTATAGAGGAGATAAATTGGACGAATCCGACTTTCAGTTTTGTTTTTTGACATCTGAGCGTTAAAAATCCATATAATGTAGTTGTAACATCATATTTAAAATCGTCCAAATAAAAAATCCGCACATTCTATTGAATGTGCGGATTTTTTGTAAATCAAACTTTTAACAAAAACAGAAAAATGATACAATTATATTTATACCTGAAAATTTTTGTATGTTTTTTGTTAGGTTGTATAAATAATTAATTTTATGTTAAATTGAATCGTTTTTATATTTATTTGTTTATATTTTGAACACTTAATTCTTTTCAAATACTCATTTCATACTTTATTATTCCATTTACGAACGATTTTTTTAATTGAGAATTACCCCTTTTTATTAAACCGTAATTATGTATCTTTTAATGAAAAATTATCAGATGAATGTTCTGAGATTATATTTTTCGAACCATATATCATTGTTTTTAAACTATAAACTATTTAATAAAACAACGTAATTTCTTGTAAACAATTGATGACAAATCTTGCTCTAAAAGCTTTTTACATTGTTTTAATAAAACAAAAATTTAAACAGAAATTCCATTTCACTGCCCTGATTTCTGCACATACAACTAAAGATTGTGCATTTTTTTCGTTTGTTTTGAATTTCGTATAAACATAATTTAGAATAATGATTTAAAAGAATAGTTTTTTTCAAAATATCTTTTATATTTGCAAATGAAATTAATTATTCAACACGGAATCTTTAAATTCCAAATCAACAATTTATAAATAAAATGACTAATTTATGAGAAAACTAATGTTCTTAATGATCTGCTTTTTAATGGCAGGTTTGGGCATAGCCAATGCTCAGTCGAGGTCTGTATCGGGAAAGGTTTTATCTGCTGATGCAGACGAACCTATTATCGGCGCTTCGGTAGTAGTTAAAGGAACTACCACCGGTACAGTAACAAATGTTAATGGTAATTTTTCCATTAATGTTCCATCAGTAAATGCTACCCTTGTAATTTCGTACGTAGGTATGAAAACTGTAGAAGTAGCTGCTTCAAACAACATGGTTGTGAAACTTGAAAGTGCAGCACAGGAACTTGACGAAGTTCTGGCTGTAGCTTATGGTACTGCAACCAAAAAATCATTTACAGGTTCGGCCGAAGTTATTAAAGCCGACAATATTTCAAAACATGTGGTAACTGCTATCACAAAAGCTTTAGACGGACAAGTTGCCGGTGTTCAATCGACACTCGGAAGTGGTCAGCCAGGTTCAGGTGCGTCTATTGTTGTACGTGGTATCGGTTCTATTAATGCATCAAGCTCGCCATTATATGTTGTAGATGGTATTCCTTATTCAGGAAGTATTAATGCAATTAACCCTGCCGATATTGAGTCAATCTCAGTATTGAAAGATGCTTCTGCGGCTGCGCTTTACGGTGCTCGTGGTGGTAACGGTGTAGTATTAATCAATACTAAAAAGAGTACAACAACAAATGATGCGGTTAGTATAAATCTGAGAACCAACTTTGGTGTAAGTTCAAGAGCCGTTCCTGCATACAAAACGCTGGATCAAAAACAATATCTTGAAACAGTATTTCAGGCATACAAAAACGATGCTATTAACAGTGGTACTCCTCCTTCGCAAGCAGGTGCAGTTGCAATTGCTTCGATGAAAGGTACTACAACAGGTTTACTTGGTGTTAATGAACAATACAATCCTTTCAATTATAAACTGGCAGAACTTATCGATCCGGCTACAGGACTTGTTCGCTCTGATGCAACACTGAATTACAATCAAAATTGGATGGAAGAAGTTTTGGCCGATAATCCTATGCGTCAGGAATACCAGCTTGCTTTTAGCGGAGGTAGTAATAAAACTAAATGGAATGCATCTCTCAGCTACTTGAATGAAGAAGGTATTTTGAAAACAACAAGTTTTGACAGATATACAGGGAGATTAAGTGTTGAAACTCAGGCTAAGCCATGGTTGAAGTTCGGATTATCAGCAAACTATGCTAAGTCCAAATCAAATTATGGTACAGACGATACATCTTCTGCTACTTCAAATGTTTGGTATTCAGTTCAAATGATGGCTCCAATCTATCCTATTTACGAAATCGATGCCAATTATCAGATTATAAATGATGCAACAGGTAAGCCAAAATTCGATTATGGAGATAACCGTCCTTCGGGCGCACAAATTAAGTTTAACTCTATAGCAACATTATATAATGACAGATACTATTACAATACCGATAACCTCGGAAGCAGAACATTTGTAGAAATTGCTCCTAAAGGCGCTCTCGATGGACTGAAGTTCAGAATGAATTTAGGTATTGATAATGTAAATTATTATTCTACTACTTATTACAATCCTTTGTTTGGTAACGCAGCTACAGTAAGCGGACGTTTAACTAAAGAAAATTACAGAATGTTTAGTTACACATTCAACCAGTTACTTACTTACGAAAAGAAATTTAACGATCATTCATTAGATTTACTGCTCGGTCACGAAGCATATTCATATTTGTATAATTACCTTACAGCCCAAAAAACAGGATTCCCGTTTGCAGGTTTATATGAACTTACAGCTGGTTCAACAATTGCCGATGCTGACTCTTATGAACACAATTATCGAATTGAATCATACTTCTCCCGTTTGAATTATGGTTTTATGGATAAATATTATTTGTCAGGAAGTTTCAGAACCGATGCTTCTTCAAGATTTAATCTTGCAAATAACTGGGGTAATTTCTGGTCAGCAGGAGCAAGCTGGAGAATTTCGCAGGAAGCTTTTATGAAAGAATTAACCTGGGTTGATAACATGACTTTAAAAGCAAGTTATGGTGAACAAGGTAACGATGCAATTGGAAGCTATTATGCTTGGCAATCGCTTTACAACCTTGGATACCCTAATGCAAATGCTAATGGAGCAATTGTAACATCGGTTGAAAATAAGGAAGTTTCGTGGGAAAAAAATCAAAACTTTAACATTGGTCTCGAATTCAGAATGTTCAACCGCTTAAACGGTACATTAGAGTATTATAACCGTAAAACTGTTGATATGTTACTCTACAAACCAATGGCAACTTCTTTAGGTTTCGACGGAGTAAATACTAATATTGGTAGTATGCAAAACAGCGGTGTTGAACTCACCCTTTCGGGAGATGTTATTAAAACACGCGATTTCAAATGGAACGCTACAATTATTGGCCAAACTCTGAATAATAAAGTTTTGAAGCTGGTTGATGGAAAAGATATTACATCTGGACAACAAATCATTCGCGAAGGTGAACCACTATATTCTTTCTACATGGTTAAATCAGCAGGTATTGACCCTGCAACCGGCGACCGTTTATTCTGGTTCTTCAAAAAAGATGCTGATGGAAAGAAGATTGAAGGTTCAGATTATATTTCAAGCGATGTAAATTCTACTTCAAATTATCGTCAGCTTTGTGGAAGTCGCATTCCTATGCTTCAGGGATCATTTAACAATGCATTTACATATAAGAACTTTGATTTGTCTTCTGTGATGACTTTCTCAATTGGAGGTAAAGTTCTCGACTATCAGTATCAAAGTTTTATGAATCCTATGTATGTTGGTCAGAATTATCATGTTAATATACTTCGCGCATGGAAACAACCCGGTGATGTAACCGATGTTCCAAGAATTGTAAAAGGTATGACTACGGTATTCTCTGATCAAAGTTTAATCGATGCTTCGTATTTGAGTATAAAGAACATTACTTTTGGTTACACTATGGATACCAAGACTCTTAAAAGTATTGGTTTGAGATCACTTAGAATTTTTGCTTCGGGCGAAAATCTTGGACTCTTTACCCACTTGGATGGCATGAATCCTCAGTCGAACTTTACAGGAACAAGTAACTATTCATACGTAGCTAATAAAGTTATGTCATTAGGTCTTGATATTAATTTCTAATTTATTAAATCAGAAGCAAAATGAAAAAAATATTATCATTCATTGCAGGAGTTGCAATACTGGTTAGTTTTTCGGCATGTACCGAGGATTTTCTCTTGACTAACCCTACCGACAGCACCTCCGGTACAACAATTTTTAAAGATGATGCAAGCGCACTTGTAGCACTCAACGGAATTTACAGATCTATGTATGTTTCAGGTTGGTCAGCAGGTAATACTCACCAGAACTTCGGTAACTTATCAACTATATTGTTTGCCGATCTAATGGGAGAAGATATGGTTCAAAACGAACAGGGAAATGGTTGGTTTTGGTTCGATTATACTTATGATGTACGTAGCAGATATACCAGCAAAAACTGGAGATCGTATGCAACATGGAATTATTATTACTCTTTAATTTGTAACACAAACTATATTATCGCTCAAAAAGATAATATTGGTGGTGACAAAAGTAAAGTAAAATACATCGTTGCAGGTGCTTATGCTATAAGAGCCTATTCCTATTTCTATCTAATTCAAACTTTCCAGCAGACCTATAAAGGATATGAAACTTTACCCGGAATTCCGGTTTATACAGAGCCTACAACCAGTTCTTCTGATGGTAAACCACGTGGAACAGTTCAGGAAGTATATACACAAATCAATTCAGACCTTGATGAATCGATAAAATTGTTCGAAGAAAGTGGAGTTGCTCAAATTGATAAGTCTCATATCGATCTTTATGTGGCAAATGGCTTGAAAGCTAAAGTTTCATTAGTTCAGCAAAATTGGCAAGCTGCTGCGACTGCTGCTGCTAAAGCACGTACAAAGCCGGGTCTTACGCTTATGCCTAAAGATGATGTTACTAAAGGTAATAATCTTGTAACTTTGGGTGGAGTAATGTGGGGAGCAAAAGTAATTGCAGATCAGGCTACTGTTTATGCTTCTTTCTTCTCTCACATGGATCCGACTGCCGGAATGTATGGTGGTGGTTCACGTAAGTGTATCAGTTCATGGTTGTATGATCAAATACCTGCTACTGATGTTCGTAAAGCATTGTGGAATGGAAAATTGGCAACAGATGCTACTTCAGGACAGAATGTAAGTTATTGTCAGTTTAAATTTTTATTCTCTGATAAAACAGCTTACCTCGGTGATTATATTTTTATGAGAGCTGAAGAGATGCTTTTAACAGAAGCTGAAGCAAAATGTCAGTTAGGTCAATATACCGAAGCACGCAACCTCTTAACTGAATTGGGAGCAGTCCGTGACGCATCTTATGGTACGAAACTTGCTGCCGTTACTGATGCAAAAACACTTACCAAAGATCAATATGGTACTACTTCTGCTGCAGTTCCCGTTACTTTGCTTGATGAAATTCTTTTACAACGTCGTATTGAATTATGGGGAGAAGTTGGCCGTATTTATGATTTACAAAGACTTGGTGTAGGTTTTACCCGTAAGTTTACCGGTACTAACCATAAAACTGCAGCTCAACTTAGTAAATTTGCTGATGCTGAAAGGAATCCTGCTTATAAGGAATTTATCCTTACATTGCCACAGTCTGAATTCGATGGTAACAAAAGCCTGAATCAGCAAACAGACCAGAATCCTATGTAATTTAAAATTTTTAAAAGTAAACGTTATGAAAAAAAATAGATTATTTTTCTTGCCGGTTTTCTTGTTGGGAGCATTGTTCTCATCTTGTGACCAGGAGAATATTACAACCATTTATGATGATGGCGGAGTTGCTAAAGCAGCATTCCCTTCGAAGGTAATGACAGTCTCGATGACTCCAGAGGATCAAAACACTATTAAAGTGCCAATTTACCGTACAAACACAAGTGGTACAAGTCCTGAAATTGAACTTACATTTGCTACTACAACTACAAATGCAAACGGCGTATTTACATTGCCTAATAAAACAGTTACATTTGCCGATGGTAGCGCTGTGGCTTATGCTGAAATTAAATATGCAAGTATTAATTCATTAAGTCCTACAGCAAGTTATGGTATGTCGCTTACAATTGGAGATTCAACTAAGCTTTCACCAGTATTGCAGAACAAAATAACAATTACTGCAGCTCGTAAGCTTACTTTTGAGAACTTTGGGACAGGCAAATTTACTTCTGCTTTCTTTGAAGAAACCTGGGATCAACCTGTTCAAAAGGCTGTTGAAGGTGAAGTTTACAAACTAATGGATTGTTATGTTACCGGTTATCATATTATTTTTTCGGTGAGCGATGATAATTCAGTTTCGTTTGGAGCTCAACAGACTGGATATAATCATTCAAGTTATGGTATGATTACTTTTACTCCGTTCCAGTCAACAGGTGCAGTTACTGCAGGCTCTGCCAAAAACGGAAAAACTGTAACTCTCGCAGGTAGATTTACTGTTTCTGCCGGATCGTTCGGAACATTTACCGAAACAATGGTGTTGCCATAACGATAAATTAAAATTTTTAATTCAAGAGGCTGTCAAATTATTTGGCAGCCTTTTTTGTATTTATTTCTACACTAAATAAAATTACCTAACCAAACATTTTTTTTATGAATTAGAAACTGAACTTACAATTTAAATATGTTTGAGATAGGAAAAATATAAAAAGGATCTAAGTACATGACAAAAATATATATATATGATATTGAAGAAAATAGAACGTGGATTGAGCCGATTGAGCGGATTAATCACGAATTCTCGGAGATTTTATTCAGATAATTCATTTTAGTAAATGTAATAAATTTAGTTTATGAATACCTTATTAATCAGGTTTATTTCTATAATTAAATATGGCGGCTTTGTTTAATTAATAAGGTTGTATTTACTATGTTTGCTAATCTACTAAGGTTGAAGAAATAATAA
>CAYONE010000042.1:28466-35083 GCA_964405245.1 uncultured Paludibacter sp. | reverse complement strand
ACGACCCCCTGCTCCCAAAGCAGGTGCGCTAACCGGACTGCGCTACACCCCGAAATTTTTTTCTTTCTGCGCGGAATTCGGACTTACGACCCTCCCGATCTTTATCGGGATTCGCTAACCGGACTGCGCTACACCCCGAATACCTGAAAACGGCTGCAAAGATAGTCATTCTTTTTATTACAACAAAACATTTCCTGTTAAAACTTAGATTTAATTTACTATAGATTTGAATATCTATACTTTACTTATAGCAATTTTTTTATTTTCGCAATAGTTTTATTTACACGATGTTTATATAAGTAAATGCTAAATTCACTATTTTTCAAAACATTAGATTCATAAAAATTGTTTTAATAACAAATTCAATAATGAATAACATTACAATTTTCTTTATCAGTCATTAATTTTGAAAATAGAAAATTCTAATGAAAAAAATGAAGATTACTATAATTTTATTGCTTCAATTTTTTGTTTTTAGTAATTTGAAATCAATTAATATATTTCAGAATAATGTTTTGAAAAGCATTTCTTTTGAAGTTTACGAAAATTCATTTGAAAATTTAAAAATCAATTCATATTTATATGATCATAATCTTTTGATAATTGATTCTGTGAATACTGAAACAAGTTGGAGGTCTTTAAATTCTGTTTTTATTGAGCTTTTTGGGAAATCATGGTATTCATTGAATTTTGATATGCGTTTAAAAAGAAACTTTGCTTTAAGTTTTGGAACTTCATTTATTGTAGAAAGAGATGATGAAACTAAAAAATACAATGAGTCATTTCTATTTCCATCAGTAATGAGTTATTTTTTAACAGGGAAAAAGCACAGTATAGAATTTGGTGGAGGCGCTGGATCTGCTATAAGTACAGTGCAAGGTTTTACTGCTATAACATTTCATGCTGTTGTAGGATATAGGTATCAAATCAAAAATGGATTATTGTTTCGAGTAGGCTTTACTCCTTTATATTCAATACCTTTAGTTGAAACCGCACGGAGTATGTTTGTTCCTTTGTTTGGTGTAAGCTTTGGTTATAGTTTTTGAAAATCACATAAAATGTATATATTGCTATTTTTAAATCCTTGATATATAGTGATTAAGATATAATTGACTTTAGCAGTCCGTAGTAAATTCAGTATTTATTAAATTTCACAAAATATTTTCTGCAACATGCAACAACATATTCAAGTTTTAAAAATAACTCAAAAAAAAATATTGAATACCATTTTTTGCCAAAAAAATAATTATATTTGAATGTTGGTTTTTCGAAAAATTCTTATTCATCTAAAAAAAAAATTATGAAAGCAGAAAACGATGATTTGTTAGTATATGACGAAGAAAATGCAGTTAAATTTATTATGAACTTTCTTCCCGAAGACATCAAAAGTACAATTGATGAAATGAAAATTGAATACGTTCTTGACGTCATTTACGATTTTTATGAAGAAAACGGACTGATTGAAGAGGATTCAACTGAAGATGCAAGCATAGATGAAGAATTAATGTTTGAATATGTTCAGAAATGTGCAAAAAAAGACAAAATTGAACTTAGTGATGAACAGATTTCGCTAATTCTCGATGGCGAATTCGAGTATGGTAAATCGTTGGGAATTTATCAGGAAGAGTAAACTTATCTGTACTTAAAATTACCATATTTAGGAATCTAAATGTATTATATATTTTATGCATTCGTACGGTTGCTTACATTGCTACCGTTACGAATGCTTTATGTTGTTTCAGACTTTCTGTACATAATTATATATAAATTAATTGGATACAGAAAAAAAACTGTCAGGAAAAATCTCTCAGATTCCTTCCCTGATAAAACCAGTATTGAACTACTCAAAATTGAAAAAAAGTTTTACCGCTATTTTTGCGATTTGATAATTGAAACAATCAAACAACTCAATATATCTGATACTTCAATAAAAAAACTTATTCAGTTTACTAACTCTGTATTTATATATAATGACTACAAAGCCGGACGAAGCGTTTTTATAATGACTTCACATTATGGAAATTGGGAGCTTTGCGCTACCGGAAACTTACATTTACCAGATGACAAACCATTGTTAAATGTTTATAAAACGCTCAAGAATGCAAATTTTGATAAGTTTATGCTCAAGCTTCGGGGGCGGTATGGAGGTGTAAATGTTGATAAAAACTTACTTATTCGTAAACTTATAGAACTTAAGAGAGCCGGAAAAATTTTTTCAGTGGGTATGATTTCGGATCAATCGCCTCGTAACGATTCAAATAAAATACTGCTAAATTTTTTGGGGCGTGAAACCTGGTTTTTTAGTGGAACTGAAATTCTTGCCCGCAAATTTGCTATGCCGGTTTATTATGCAAAAATTAAAAGATTGAAACGCGGTTCGTACATTTGCGAAATAATACCGATTTGTACCGACTCTGCAATGTCTCATGAAGGAGAAATTACCGGAAAGTTTGCTGAAATTCTCGAACAACAAATTCTTGAAGAACCCGAATATTGGTTGTGGACTCACAACAGATGGAAATAAAGTTTGAGAGTTGAAAATGGAATTGTTTAAATTTCTGTTGATATGTGTGTGTGAACTAAGGTTGTAAAACGTGTTGATTAAAAAGTAAACATTAAAAATGAAAACATCAGTTATAATATTGAACTGGAATGGTGAACGTTTTTTGAAACAGTATCTTCCGACATTAATTAAATACACAAGTGATACCGATACTGAAATTATTGTTGCAGACAATGGTTCTACTGATAATTCACTTGCATTGATGCGCGAAGAATTCCCTTCAATAAGATTAATATTATTTGATAAAAATTATGGGTTTGCTGAAGGATATAACAAAGCGCTTGCCCAAATAGACTCAGAATACTCTGTTTTACTGAATTCAGATGTGGAAGTTACTCAGGATTGGCTTTCTCCATTGGTTTCGTTTATGGAAAATAATAAAGATGTAGCTGCTTGCCAACCAAAAATACTTGCTTTTTATGACAGAACAAGATTTGAACATGCAGGCGCAGCGGGTGGTTTTATTGATAAATTTGGTTTTCCATTTTGTCGAGGAAGGATTTTTGCCGAAGTTGAAAAAGATGCCCGTCAATATGATGATATTATTGATGTTTTTTGGGCAAGTGGCGCTTGTCTTTTTATTCGAACAGAAACATTTATAAAAGAAGGTGGTTTCGATTCCGATTTTTTTGCGCACATGGAGGAAATTGATTTGTGCTGGCGATTAAACGCTCGCGGATACAGAATAGTTTGTGTGCCACAAAGTGTTGTATATCATGTTGGTGGTGGTACGCTTAATGCAGAACACCCCCATAAAACATTCCTGAATTTCCGTAACAATTTGCTTTTGCTTTATAAAAATCTACCTCAACGAAAGTTATATCCAATACTTTTTGCCCGATTTTTTTTCGATTATGTTGCTGCCATACAACTTTATACTACTGGTAAAAAACAAAACGCAATAAGTGTATTGAAGGCGCGTTCAGAATTTTCAAAAATGAAAATATCATTTCGTAATAAAAGGAAAGAAAATTTATTAAAAGCAACTACTAATGACTTAAAAGGTTTAATTACCAAGAGTATTGTAGTTGGTTATTATCTTTTTGGAAAGAAAAAATATTCTGATATTATGTAAATAAAACGAATCTCATCCAAAATAAATAAGACAAAAATATAATTACAAAATTCATTAATCTATTGATTTTATTTTGTTCTAATATTTACCCTCCATTTTTTTATTTTGCCTGATATTTATCATAGAATTGACAAACAAAAAAACACTCACACATTGCTGTGTAAGTGTTTTTGCTCTCCCTCTTGGACTTGAACCAAGGACCCTCTGATTAACAGTCAGATGCTCTAACCGACTGAGCTAAGGAAGAATTTTTTGAGTATTTATTTTTGTCAAATGCGTTGCAAAAGTAATAGGTTTTTATGAAATATGCAATATCTTTGTGTAAAAATTTAATGTTATTAATATGAAAAAAGTTTTGGGATTAGGTAATGCACTGACAGATATATTATTGCGAATTGAAAATGATGCTGTTTTATCTGAATTAAATTTACCAAAAGGCAGTATGCAGCTTATTGATGAGGCAAAAATGTATGAAATTGCTGATTTTTTCGGAAATAAAAAAGGAGTTATGGCTGCCGGAGGATCGGCTTCTAACACAATAAATGGAATTGCAAAGCTCGGTGTTCAGGGTGGTTTTCTTGGAAAAATTGGAAAAGATGAAGTGGGCGAGTTTTTTAAAAATGATTCGGTTAACAATGGCGTTAAACCTGATTTAATTCATAGCGAAACACCTTCGGGAAGATGTACAGTTTTGGTTTCGGACGATGGTGAGCGTACAATGTGTACATTTTTGGGCGCTGCTTGTGAGTTATCGGCAGAAGAAATTGAATTAAATAAATTTGAAGATTATAATATTTTTCATATCGAAGGCTATTTGGTTCAGAATCATGAATTAATTTCAACAGCTGTTAAGCTTGCAAAACAAGCTGGATTGTTGGTTTCAATTGATCTTGCAAGTTATAATGTGGTTGAAGCAAATCTCGAATTTCTTATCAATCTGGTAGAAAATTATGTGGATATAGTTTTTGCAAACGAAGAAGAAGCAAGGGCATTTACAGGTAAAGAACCTTTAGATGCTGTTCATGCTATTTCAGATTTATGCGAAATTGCAGTTGTAAAAACCGGTAAAGATGGTTCGTATATAAAGAAGGGTGAATCTATTTCGGTAATAAAACCAAGAATTTCAGATTGTATAGATACAACAGGAGCAGGTGATTTGTATGCAGCCGGTTTTTTATACGGACTTGCCAACGGTTTGCCACTTGATTCTTGCGGAAAAATTGGTTCGATAGTAGCAGGTAATGTGGTGGAGGTAATCGGGGCGAAAATGGAGGATGAAAGATGGGAAAATATTAAAAGTGAAATTAATACTGCCCTCGAAAATTAATTATTTGTTTGTTTGATGAGAGTATAAATGTACCAGACATAAAGTATCGTAGATTCCGCTTGCGGAATGTGCCAATGTTTCAATTTGCCAATGTGTGTCAATGTGCAATATTACAATAAAAAAAATAATACAATTTGCCAATAAAAGAGCCAAATTTCAATAGATTACCACTTAATAGATAAAGATTGATTTTAATTTCAAACAATATAATGCTGATTGATGCACAAATTTAAAATTTACGGTGCCATAGTTCTCGCAATGGTTTTTTGGTCGGTTTCGTTTATTTGGACAAAAGTGGCTATAGAATCCTTCCAGCCTGTAACGCTTATTACGCTTCGTTTGTTAATTGCAACAGTACTGTTGTATTTTTTTTCGCGTTTAACCGGTAAATTTCAGAGGATTCGTGCCTGCGATTTTAAATGGTTCGTGCTATTGGCTTTTTTTGAGCCATTTTTATATTATCTTGGCGAAACTTATGGTCTGACGTTGGTTGAGCCAACACCGGCAGCTGTAATCGTATCTACAATTCCTCTTTTTGCACCTGTTTTTGCATATTTTTTTCTGAAGGAAAAAATTGCTTTCTCAAATGTGGTGGGAATTCTGATTTCACTTGCAGGAGTAATAATGGTAGTTTATCAGCCCGGTTCAGGTTTTAGCGCTTCTCCTTTAGGTGTGGCATTACTTTTTCTGGCTGTATTTTCAGCTATATGTTATGCTTCCATTTTGCGAAAAATATCAACGCATTATTCTATTATAAATGTTATTCTTTATCAGAGTGTAATTGGTTTAGTGTTTTTCGTACCCACTTTTTTTATTACCGATTTTTCTACAATTAGTCAAATTACGGTAACGCGCAATGCAATTGTTTCGCTCATTATGTTGGCGGTTTTATGCTCAGTAATTGCTTTTGTATTTTTCGCTTGGGTCGTACGTCAGGTTGGAGTAACCCGCACACAGGTTTTTGTGAATCTGATACCTGTTTTTACGGCTCTGTTTTCGTGGATTTTTATGAAAAGTTTAATTTCAAATTTACAATGGATAGGTATTGCGGTAGCTGTAGCTGGATTATTTATCAGTCAGACTGGGAAAATACGATTGCCATTTAAACTGATTAGAGGCACTGAGTATTAATTGTTACAAACAAACAATATTGAATTTAAGTTGTTTTAGAAGAAATTTTAAAACCAAAGAATATGTCAAAAGTTAGTATTTATTTGAATTTTGCAAAAGAAACCGAAGAAGCATTTAATTTTTACGCTGAAGTATTTCAAACAGAATTTCAGAATGGTATAATGAGATTTGGCGATGTACCGGATCAACCGGATGCCCCTGTCTTACCTGAAGAAGTTAAAAATCTTGTTATGCATATTGAATTACCCATTTTGGGAGGTTTTACACTTATGGGTTCTGATGCTCCTGAATTGTTGGGGTTCAATGTAAAAAAAGGGAATAATGTACACATAATGTTAGAACCTGATTCAAGGGCAGAAACAGATAGAATTTTTGATGCGCTTGCACAGGATGGAATTGTAGAAACTCAACTTCAGGAAATGTTTTGGGGCGATTATTACGGAAGTCTGAAAGATAAATTCGGAGTACAATGGATGTTTAATTGCAGCGAAAAATAATCATAAAAAAGGTTTAAGGTTTGA
>CAYONE010000042.1:0-28366 GCA_964405245.1 uncultured Paludibacter sp. | reverse complement strand
AGAATTTGGTTAATGACAGCCGATAAAGGAGTAGAATGCGGTGTACCTGAGGACTTGGTTTTTAACGGAAATTTCAATAATGCATTCCAAAGTAAATCTTTTGTGTTTAATGAGGCAAACGGAAATTTTTCGCTTAATTATCCAATGACCAAAAAAGTGGGCGTCAAAGGTGATAAAACACGTATGTACTGGACTTTAAGAGCGCTGGCACGCAAAGGAATTGAAGTTGTGGAAGATGCCCCGGATATTATTGAAGTTTCAGCGCATGAATGGGCATTTAAAAACGAAAAATATTCAACAATTGAGAAATTGCTCAATCAACTATAGCGCATTGCAGATAATTTTTGAATTACTCCAAAATCATAAAAAAACCTGACGGAAAAAATATTCTATCAGGTTTTTTTATCAGTAGTTCAGAAAATTCAATCAATAATTTTCTTTTTCTTCTTCGAAGTACGATTGAGGATGCGCGCAGGTTGGGCATGCTTTGGGAGCTTCTTTGCCAACGTGTACATGTCCGCAATTGCGGCATTGCCATTTGATTTCTTCTTCGCGTGCAAAGACTTTTCCTGCTTCAACTTTTTCGAGTAAGCGCAGGTAGCGTTTTTCATGCTCTTTCTCTACGGCTGCAATTTTACGGAATGTGGCAGCTATTGCCGGAAAGCCTTCAGCTTCGGCTATGTCAGCAAAATGCGGGTAAGCTTCTGTCCATTCTTCATTTTCGCCTTCAGCTGCAGCTTTCAGATTCTCGGCTGTAGTACCAACAATACCTGCGGGATATGTAGCTGTAATTTCTACAGGGCCACCTTCGAGATAGCTAAAGAACTTTTTAGCATGTTCTTTTTCCTGTTCGGCAGTTTCGAGAAAAATAGCAGCTATCTGTTCAAAACCTTCTTTTTTTGCTTTGCTTGAAAACATGGTGTAGCGCATACGTGCCTGGCTCTCGCCGGCAAACGAAATCAACAGGTTTTTTTCTGTTTGTGTTCCTTTCAGACTTTTCATGATTGTTTTTTTTTGATGAATATCTATTTCATTTAATTGTGTCGCACTTTTTTTTGACTTAACAAAGATATACGTTTCTGTATAAAATCAGATGTTTAAAGTTCCTTTTTTTTCCCTTTTTTTACAAGATAATTGCCGATTGAAGCATAGTTTGTCAACAATAAATAGCCTATAACACATTTGATCAGACTTGTTATTAAATAAAATGTGCTGAACCCATGATAATTCATAATTTCTGATTCAAAACTTACATTTTTCTTTAATGCCATAAAAATCTGATTAATTAGCTCAGGAATGTAATCGATTATCAGCAAACCTCCGATAATAATCATACCAAGCATCATGATTTTTTCTGCATCAATATTCTTTGTGTCTATTTGTTCGTTATCGTAGCCTTTATCAAGTTTAAGCCATTCTATTATTTTATCGGCGCCAAAAATCAACAAAATAAACACAAAGACAATAAATATTAAAACAGCTATAAAGTAAAATATCTCTGAAGAATTATTTTGTGAAATTCCCAATGATAAGTTATATATCTGCGACATGGAAAAAACGGTATTTATCAGCCAGTAAAGTCCAAATAACTTAATAATAGTTCTGAAAAAATCTCTATTTGTCATTTAATTTGATTTTTAAAAATTATTTTCAAAGTTAGCAATTATTCCTTTTACACCCAAACAGAATGGGCTTAAATATAAATTGCCTGACATTTTAAATTTCCGTATCTTTGTAATCACTTTATTTTTTATTTTTTTAAATATGGTCAGCTATCTTCAGGTCGAGAATCTTACAAAATCATTTGGCGACAATTTACTTTTCGAAAATATCAGTTTCGGTATTGCCGATAATCAGAGAGTCGCGTTAATTGCTAAAAATGGTACGGGAAAAACTACTTTATTAAATATAATTGCCGGAAAAGAAGATTATGATAATGGTCAGATTTCGTTCCGGCGCGATTTGCGCATAGGTTATCTCGATCAGAACCCTGATTTCCAAAAAAACCTGACAGTTATTGATGCTTGCCTGAGTATGGAAAATGAAGTGGCGCGCACAATTGCCGATTACGAGCATATTATGCTGAGCGATGACCATAGCCGACTCGATGAGATTATTGCCCGCATGGATTTTCATAAAGCCTGGGATTACGAAACACGTATCAAACAAATTCTCGGAAAATTAAAAATTTCAAATTTTGAGCAGAAAATATCAGAACTTTCCGGTGGACAATTAAAGCGTGTTGCATTAGCAAATGTGTTGATTTCTGAACCCGATCTGCTGATTCTTGATGAACCAACCAACCATCTCGACCTCGAAATGGTAGAATGGCTCGAGGAATTTCTGAAGCGCTCTACCATGGCACTGCTTATGGTTACGCACGACCGTTATTTTCTGGATCGCGTGTGTAATGTGATTCTCGAAATTGACCATCAGGCTTTGTTCCAATATAACGGCAATTACAGTTATTACCTCGAAAAAAGGCAGGAACGGATCGAAAATTTCAATACTGAAACTGAACGTACACTCAATATTTATAAAACAGAACTGGATTGGATGCGTCGCCAGCCGCAGGCGCGTACGCACAAATCCAAATCGCGTACAGAGCGTTTTTACGAAATTGAACAACGCGCCAAACAACGCCGTAACAACGATAAAGTACAACTTGATGTGAAAGCAAGTTACCTGGGTTCGAAAATTTTTGAGGCTAAATATATATCAAAAGCTTATGGCGATTTAAAAATTCTGGATAATTTTTACTATAACTTTGCACGATACGAAAAAATGGGTATCGTTGGGAAGAATGGCACAGGAAAAACTACATTTCTGAAAATGCTTTTGGGTTTCGTGAAGCCTGATTCTGGTTCGTTCGATATTGGCGAAACCGTAGTTTTCGGGTATTACAGTCAGGATGGGCTTGCTTTTGATGAGCAAATGAAAGTGATTGATGTGGTACGTGATATTGCAGAAGAAGTTCATTTGGGGAACGGACGAAAAATGTCATCTTCGCAATTTTTGCAGCATTTTTTATTTGCCCCTGAAACGCAGCACAATTATGTTTACAAACTCAGCGGTGGCGAAAAACGCCGTTTGCATCTTTGCACTGTGTTAATGCGAAATCCCAATTTTCTGGTGCTCGATGAGCCTACCAACGACCTCGATATTGTAACGCTGAATATCCTTGAAGATTATCTGCAATCGTTTAAAGGTTGTGTAATTGTGGTCAGCCACGACCGCTATTTTATGGATAAAGTGGTGGATCATTTGCTGGCTTTTAAAGGTGATGCCGAAATTAAAGACTTTCCGGGAAATTACACCGATTACAGAGATTGGACAGAGATTGAAAATGAAGAAAAATACCAAACCCGTTCGGCTGAACTCACGTCGAAACTTAAAGGGGAACAAAAGAGCAATGAACAAGGAAAAAAGATCAAAGACTTGAAGAGTGTTGCTGATGGTGCGAGTGCAAAACTTGAAAGAAGAA
The DNA here is from genome assembly GCA_964405245.1 of uncultured Paludibacter sp. Lineage (GTDB taxonomy): Bacteria > Bacteroidota > Bacteroidia > Bacteroidales > Paludibacteraceae > Paludibacter. The sequence continues at coordinate 24,882 of CAYONE010000042.1, read as the reverse complement.
AACTAACCTACAAAGAGCAGAAGGAACTGGAAACTTTAGATACTGAAATTCCTGCTTTGGAACAGGAAAAAGCGGATATTGAAACGCGTTTAGCTTCCGGAACGCTCTATTCTGAACAGATTATAGTCGACTCTCAGCGTCATGCCCAACTTTTGGAATTGATAGATGAAAAAACCATGCGATGGTTGGAGTTGAGTGAAATTTGATATTTTTTCTGGATAAAGTATTTGTATTTGACCGAGTTATTTCAGATGAAAAAACTCGATACTTATCCGCAGTCATTGAAATTATTTTAAAAACATTTCAATTATATATCACTTGATTTTTCTTGCCGATTTTCTCTCAAAAGAATCCTGTTACATTTACCTACAAAGCCGGATATCCGAGAGAACTCAATTCAAATGAACCTCAGATTGGATTTGTAGCACAGGATGTTCAAAAAATATTTCCCGAAGCTGTTTCAGAATGTAAGGATGGTTATCTCGATTTTAATATTCATGTAGTAAATGTGGCTCTTGTTAATGCTGTTAAAGAGCTAAAAGCAGATAACGATCTGTTAAAAGTAAATGCTGAAATGTACGAAACAAGACTTAAAGAAGTTGAAGAACTGCTGTTTGAGCTGAAAAACAAATAATTCAGTAATCAAAATCAGAAATGTATCGGCAAGTTATGAATTCAGAAAGCTTATTTTCCGATACAAAACTTCCCGAAAATATTTCCCAGTATCTCGTCATTCGAAATTTGTCCGGTAATTTCACCCAGAAAGTGCATACATTCTCTAATATCTTGCGATAGGAAATCACCTGAAAGTTGGTTTTCAAGTCCTTGATTCACGCGTTCAATCGCTCGAAGTGCATTTTGTAATGCTTCATAATGCCGTAAATTATTTACAACCACATCGCCGGAGTGAATTTCAGGAATTTGTGCCGCCTTTACCAAAGCCTGCACGAGTTCATCTGTATTAATGCGTTCTTTTGCCGAGATATAAAGTCTGTCGGCATCAAAAGGGCTGAAAAGTTCTTCGAGAACAACTAATTCATCGCCCTGAATGCGATCAATTTTATTAAAAACAAGAATTATTTTTTTTCCTGCTGCTCTTTTGGCAATTCTTTCTGTAAGCCATTCGATATGCTCACTTACCTTTGTACAGTCAATTATCCAAAGCACAATTGTTGCTTGTTCAATTTTCTTATAGGTGCGTTCGATTCCCAAATTCTCTATCGTATCTCGGGTTTTTCTGATTCCGGCTGTATCAATAAACCTGAATGTAATTCCTCCAATTGCTACTATATCTTCAATAGAATCGCGTGTAGTTCCATGTATATCTGATACAATTGCTTTATCATCGTTTAGTAAAAGATTTAACAGGGTTGATTTACCTACATTAGTTTCTCCAACAAGTGCTACCGGAATACCTGTTTTAATTGCATTTCCCAAACTAAAGGAGTCTGTAAGTTTTTGAATAATAAATTTAATTTCCTTCGATAGGTTCCGGAGTTGATCGCGATTTGCAAATTCTACATCTTCTTCAGAAAAATCTAGTTCAAGTTCTACAAGTGAAACAAAATTAAGTAAACGTTCGCGTAATTTTGCCAGTTCATTGGAAAATCCTCCTCTGAGCTGATTCAGCGCCATTTTATGAGCAGCTGCTGATGATGAAGCTATTAAATCGGCAACCGCTTCAGCTTGCGAGAGATCAAGTTTGCCGTTCAGAAAAGCACGTTGTGTAAATTCACCGGCACCGGCAAGATTACATCCATTTTTCAGCAAAAGTTTGAGAATATGCTGCTGAATATATATCGAACCATGGCAGGATATTTCAACAACATTTTCGCCGGTATAGGAGTGAGGCGCTCTGAAAATTGTAACCAGCACATCATCTATAATTTCATCATTGTTATCAACAATAAAACCTCTTAAAACTTTTCCGGCTTCTGCCGATTGTAAACTTTCAAGTCCTTTTAGTTTGAAAATTGCATCGCAAAACACCAATGCTTTTTCACCTGATACTCGAATTATGGCTACACCACCTGTTCCGGGCGCAGTGGAAATTGCTGCTATGGTTGTTGACCTGCCAATTTCCTTTAATCCGTAAAATGAAGTTAAGCTAACATTATCTTCTGAGTTATCCATTATATTCAAGTATTTAAAAGTGATTATCAAATGAAAATTGAAGTCAAATTTTTTTTTCTATCACTTAACAGCTCAAATTCTGTTCAATACTGTTTTTATTAAATTTTCAATGTATGGCTTATAATCAGTGTTTGCAGCTTCAACCCGGCGGTTTGCAATAATACAACAAACTGTCATTGCTTTGTGTCCCATTAGTTTCGACAAACCTGCAATAGCTGAACCCTCCATTTCATAATTGGTAATTTTATATTTTCCATATCTGAACGTTTCAATTTTATCGTTTATATGCATATCTGCAAGATTCAAACGTAAAACACGCCCCTGCGGTCCGTAAAAACCGTTGGCTGAAATAGTTACACCTCGTAACATATCATCTTTACCAATTCTGTTGACTAATTCTACATCGGCATCCACCACATAAGGAGCAGCCAATTGTTTGTTCCAATCCAAATGTTTACACATTGCTGCTTCAAAACCAAGATCGCTCACTGCATCGCGGCCTTCATAAAAATTGAGCATTCCATCAAATCCTATCGATTTTTCTGAAATCAGAAAACTACCAAGAGGAATATCCGATTGCATACCACCCGAAGTTCCAATTCGTACAACAGTAAGTTGTGTGAAATCAGGTTTTTCAATACGTTGATCAAGGTCGATATTCGCAAGCGCATCCAATTCGTTCATTACAATATCAATATTGTCGGTGCCTATTCCTGTTGAAACTACAGTTATACGCTTGCCATTGTAGTAACCGGTTACTGTTTTAAATTCACGATTTGATACTTCAAATTCAATTTCTGAGAAATGTTTCGCAATTGATTCAACTCTTCCGGGATCTCCTACAAGTATTATTTTATCAGCAAGTTGTTCGGGTTTTAAATGTAAATGGAATATGCTTCCATCGCTATTTATTATTAATTCTGATGGTGGAAAATGTTTCATAATTGTGTGAAAAAATATAGTTTGAAAAAAGTTATAAATAAATCAGGGACAATTGGCAAATCTACTTAAAAATTAAATATTGTGCAAGTGAAATTGAGAAAGTAATTAAGTAATAAAATTGGAAAGTACGAAAGTATGAAACCTGTCAGGGTGATTGCATCTTATAGTGTCGATTAACAAAAAAAGAGAGAAAGAGAAAAAGGAAGAGAATGCGAGAAAGAAAAAAACGAGAGAAAGGGAGAAAGAACGTGAAAATGAAACCATGAAAATTCCCTAAATCATGCAAGTTTTATGAACTCCATAAACTCTATAAACTACCACAACTAATCACCAATTCACCAATACACATTTTCTCAACTCAAAATCTCAGGATTGTCTTTAATTTCGTCAACACACTGTTTTACGAACCAAAATTTATCATAATCGCTGCGTTTTTGTACACCATTCCAGAAAATCAAATCAATATCAATGGGCACAATTCCTTTTTGATTTGTAGTAGCTGAGCGTCCCAGCTCATTTTCGATAAGTTTAAAATGCCGTTCGGTTTCCCTGCATTTTTCATCGGAGAGTATTTTTATTGCTTGATTAAAAAAATCCGTATTATATTTTTTCCCTATCGGCTTAGTGATTAGCATTGAACTTTGGTCAATAATTTCAAAAAAATCTGCTAATCTGGATTTAGCAACTGACAGATTTTCTTCGTGATTTATGTTTGTACCAAGCATAACTACAGCCGTATTCATAAAACTTTTGATTTTTAATTATCATTAAAAAACAATAAAATAGGGGAAATAAATTAATCTTTATTTAACTAACAAAAAAAGCCGAAGAATGTTTCTACGGCTTTTAGTTTATGAAAAAAAATCGTTAACGATAATCTTTAAGTTGTTCCTGCAAGCGCTTGCGAGCAAGAAAAATTCTGCTTTTTACGGTTCCAATGGGCAGATTCATCGTTTGAGCGATTTCTTCATATTTAAAGCCCTGAACATGCATAGAGAACGGAATCCGGTATTCGTCGGCAAAAGCTGCTATGCTGCTTGATATTTCACCAAGTGCATAAGAACTCTCTGGGCTTTCGAAGCCTGAGTTTTGGGGCAGATTCAAGAGATGCGAGTCTTCCGTTTTGTCAATCACAGTTTGGTTGCGTACAATTTTCCGATAATTGTTTATGAAGATGTTCTTCATAATTGTAAGCACCCACCCTTTGAAGTTGATGTTGTCGGTAAACTTCTCTTGGTTGTCTAATACTTTCAGTGTAGTGTCCTGTAACAGGTCTTCTGCTTCTTCACGATTGTAAGTTAGTGATAAAGCAAAATTACGCATATTACTTTGCAACGCTACCAGTTCATCAACGATGTGAAGATGTTTCATTTTAAGATTGTTTTATGTGTGAATAAATGCAAGCACTAAAAAAAATAGGCTTGTTAATACATCTAAAACAGAAACACTTAATTTCCTGTAGTAGCAAGTAATTGATCGTCAGTTGTCTATACTGAATAATTCTTAATTAAAAGAGCTCTTCGAAAATTTTGTCTCATATTTTCTCTACAAATATATGTGATTTTTTTTAAATTGATTACTTTTGGAGAAAAATATTTCACTTATGAATAATAATTATAATAAATTTACATTTGTAATCATTACAATTCTTATGAGTGCCTTTGTTCAGGCTGAAAAATTAGTTTACAAAATTGATTTGAAAAAGGAAATTGGTAGTACAACATGGCTTTATGTTCAAAGGGGATTTGAACAAGCTGCTGAAAAAAACGCAGATTTTATTCTTATTCATATGAATACTTATGGAGGAGAAGTTTTGTATGCCGATTCAATTCGTACAAAAATTCTGAACAGTAGTATTCCGGTATGTGTTTTTATTGATAACAATGCAGCATCGGCGGGAGCATTAATTGCAATATCATGCAAGAAAATATACATGCGTCCTGGTGGTAGTATGGGAGCTGCCACTGTAGTCGATGCATCAGGAGCTCAAATGCCCGACAAATATCAATCGTACATGCGTGCAACAATGCGTGCAACTGCCGAAGCTCATGGTAAAGATACTATTATTAATGGTAAGGATACTGTTTATAAATGGAAACGCGATCCGCTAATTGCCGAAGCCATGGTTGACGATAGAACTGTGGTTCCAAATTTAATTGATTCAGGAAAAACATTGACTTTTACCACACAGGAAGCCATTAAATATGGTTATTGCGAAGGTGAAGCTGAGAATGTAAATCAATTGATTGAAAAACATTTAAAACTTTCTGATTACACTATCGAAACATTTATGCCAACAACTCTCGACAATTTAAAGGGTTTTTTGATGAGTTCGGTTATACAGGGAATACTTATAATGTTAATTATTGGAGGTATTTATTTTGAGCTTCAAACTCCGGGTATTGGTTTTCCGTTAGGCGTAGCTGTAGTAGCAGCAGTATTATATTTTTCACCTTTGTACATCGATGGACTGGCTGCCAACTGGGAAATTTTAGTTTTTCTGATAGGGTTGATTCTCATTGGACTTGAAATATTCGTCATTCCGGGTTTTGGTATTGCCGGAGTCGCGGGAATTATATTTGTTGTGGGAGGTTTAACCCTTAGTTTGCTCGATAATATTAATTTCGATTTTGAACCGGTGAATCGCAGAGCAGCTGGAAAAGCACTAATCACTGTTGTGTCGGGTGTAGGGTTAGGTTTCGCGCTGATAATGTATCTAAGTTCGCGTATCGGACGAAAAGGTTTATTCAGAAATGTTGCGCTTGTTAAAACGCTCGATATCGAATCTGGTTATGTAGGTGTACCTGTTGAATTTAAAGAACTTATCGGAAAAATTGGTGTTGCATCAACTGTCTTACGCCTTTCGGGAAAAATTTCTGTCGACGGCAAATTTTACGATGCAGTTTCAGAAGATGGTTTTATCGAAAAAGGCACAGAAATTAAAGTAATTCGTTATGAAACCGGACAACTTTATGTGATAAAAAATAAATAATTACGTTATAAGCAGTAAATGATATATAATGATATGTTTTAATAATCAATAGTATTTTTGAAAATATCAAGGGACAAGCGACTTCCCAGTCGCATGAGGTTATTCAAGCGACTGGGAAGTCGCTTGTCCCCCACTAATTTTCACAAACGTATGATTAAAAACATATCAATATTTATTTACGATTACTTATGTTTATCAGTAATTTAAAGATTTTTTTACAGAAAATTTTGAAAATTGAATTCCTGATATTTACAAAATATGATTTTCGGCACAGTACGATGAGCGGACGAAGGGTCCGCTCTCTGCTATGCGGAATCCTTTACCAAGTGCTGTTTCGCGATAAAAATCAAAAATTTCAGGTAATACGTATTCAGCAACCTGAATGTGCTTACGCGAAGGTTGCATATATTGCCCGATTGTTATTATTGAACATCCTGCTTTTAGTGCATCGTCCATAAGTTCAAGTACTTCATCTTTTGTTTCGCCCAGCCCTACCATAATTCCTGTTTTGGCAGTTTTTCCACTTGCCGCAATATGCGCTAAAACTTTTAAACTTGTGTCATATTTCGCTTTGGATCTTACTGTAGGAGTTATCCGTCGAACTGTTTCAAGATTGTGAGATATTACATCAGGATTTTCATTGATAATCATATCAATCAATTCAGGTAATCCATCGAAATCGGGAATTAACACTTCAAGAGTTGTTTCAGGATTTTCTTCTTTGACTTTCCTAATAGTTTCTGCCCAAATAAAAGCACCTTTATCCTGTAAATCGTCGCGGTCAACTGAGGTAATTACAGCATGTTTCAATTGCATTAACTGAATACTTTTTGCAACTTTTGCAGGTTCGTTAAGGTCAGGTTTAAACGGACGACCTGATATTGTATTGCAAAACTTACAACTGCGTGTGCAAATTTCTCCCAAAATCATTAAAGTAGCTGTTCCTTTACTCCAGCATTCACTTTGGTTCGGACATTTGCCGCTTGTACATATCGTATGCAGTCCATGTTCCTTTATTATATTGTTTACATTGCTGTATTTTAAATCGCTGTATATTTTATTACGCAACCACTCAGGTTTTCTCAAATATGCCATTGCTTGAATTTTTTTTTGTTATGCAAAGATAACAATTTTGATTGGTTAGAGTTTTGCTTTTTTTATTACAATAAATCACTTCTGACTTGCTTTTATTCAGGTTATATTTCCCAAATTTTTAAATTATTTTATTCCGGCGAAAAAATGATTAATTTTGCAGTAATATTTCAATTCCTAATTTCAATAATCTTAGATGATTTTCAACTTCAAAGATTTTGCTCATAAGTGAAATGTAATCTTTAATGTGGAGTTTATTTTTTAACAACGATTTTTTAAACAGTTAATCCTGATGAAATTCAAAGTAAATAAAATATATATATCAGGAATTTTCCTTTTGCTATATCTTATATTTTCCTCTTGCAATAAACTTATTCCCGGAAAACCTTCCGATTTGAACGATGTATTAAAGAGAGGTAGATTGGTTGTTCTTACTGATAGTAGTAGCCTTGGGTATGCTTTATCAGGCGATAGTTTGTTTGGATTTCAATATGAAATTGTTAAAGCATTCGCTGACTCATTGAATGTAGAATTAATAATTAGTAAAATTTCGGACATTAAATCTGCCATTGAAAGTATTAATACAGGAGAAGCTGATTTGTTGGCTTTTGCAATACCTGTTACAACCGAATATGCAAGTTATTTGCAATTTTCAGAACCGTTATTCCAATCAACGCTTGTATTGGTTCAAAGTTTGAGAAACAGGAATGAAAATAATCTAATTATTAAAAATCAATCCGAATTAGCGGGTGAGAAGGTTTCTGTTACAAAAAACTCACAATATATTAAACGTTTGATAAATCTTTCGGATGAAATTGCCGATTCAATTTATATTCAGGAAATTGATAATATAAATAACGATAGCATTATAAAACTTGTTTCAAATGGCACTGTTAAATACGCGGTTTGTCCGGCATTTTTTTCAAAATATTATGCTTTGAAGAATCCTGAACTTGATTTCTCACTAACTATTGGTTTTTTACAAAATTACAGTTGGGCAGTTCATGTAAATTCATCGAGTTTACTTAATAAACTGAACGAATTCTTATTAAATTTTGTTGATAGTTATGAATATCGGACTATTTACCGAAAATATTTTTAAGATGAATATTCGTTTATAAAGTTATAAAGTTCATAAAGTTTGTAGAGTTTATAAAGTTGAGAGTTGACAAATTCACAAATTCACCAATCACCAATTCACAAATATTGATATAAACAATGCCATTAAATATCCCGATAACTTTACCTGCCGTTGACGTGTTGCGCGATGAAAATATTTTCGTAATGGATTCAGAACGTGCTTCTACGCAAGAGATTCGTCCGTTGAAAATTGTTATTCTTAATTTGATGCCCATAAAAATTACAACGGAAACAGATTTAATTCGCCTACTTTCGAACTCACCGCTTCAGATTGAAATTGATTTTCTACACATGGAGAGTCATTGTTCTAAAAATACTCCCATAGAACATTTAATGATGTTTTATAAAACATTTGATGAGATAAAAAAAAGCAATTATGACGGAATGATTATTACCGGTGCGCCCGTCGAACAAATGCCTTTCGAAGAAGTGAATTACTGGAATGAATTGACAGGCATTTTCGATTGGGCGCGAAAACACGTTACTTCAACTTTCTTTATTTGTTGGGCAGCACAGGCTGGCATGTATTATCATTATGGAGTGCCAAAATATCCGCTCGATAAAAAAATGTTTGGAGTGTTCGAACATCGCACTTACAATCCATTGAATCCTATTTTCAGAGGATTCGACGATATTTTTTATGTGCCTCATAGCCGTCATACCGAAGTGCGTTCAGAAGATATTTTAAAAAATCCGGAACTTACTTTGCTATCGGAATCGGCCGATTCCGGTGTTTATATGGTTATGGCGCGCAATGGACGCGAATTTTTTATTACCGGACACTCTGAATATTCGCCCCTGACATTAGATACGGAATACAAACGCGATGTAGCAAAAGGTTTGCCTATTGATATTCCCAAGAATTATTATTCCGATAATAATCCGGAAAATGAACCGCTGGTACGTTGGCGTAGTCATGCAAATTTGTTATTTACCAATTGGCTGAATTATTTCGTTTATCAGGAAACGCCTTATAATCTGGAGGAAATACATTAAAATAACTACCTCTGACCCCTAAAGGGGAAAAGAAATTTTTGAAATAGTTTCTTATGATAAACTCAATGTGATTAATGTCAAATGTTTTAAACAAAACTGATTTTTCTTCCCCTTTAGGGGGTAGGGGTAGTATTATTGAACTTCTCTCACCTGCAAAAAATCTCGATTGTGGTATTGCAGCAATAAATCATGGCGCTGATGCTGTGTATATTGGCGCTTCTAGATTTGGTGCACGTGCTGCTGCCGGAAATTCTATTCAGGACATTGAAAAGCTTATTAATTATGCACACCAATTCAGAGCTAAAGTTTTTGTGGCTTTAAATACTGTGCTTACTGACCGGCAGCTTTCGGATGCCGAAAAACTGATTAATCAAATTTACAATGCCGGCGCTGATGCACTTATTATTCAGGATATGGGAATTCTGAAAATGAATTTGCCACCCATAGCTTTACATGCCAGTACTCAAACCGATAATCGTACAGCCGAAAAAGTACGCTTTTTGCAGAATACCGGGTTTTCAAGAGTTGTTCTTGCGCGTGAACTTTCGCTCAAACAAATTTCAAATATTTCAGCTAAAACCGAAGTGGAGCTTGAAGCTTTTGTACATGGCGCTTTGTGCGTTAGTTACAGCGGTCAATGTTACATAAGTCAGGCTATGTGTGGCCGAAGTGCGAATCGTGGAGAGTGTGCGCAATATTGCAGACTTCCATACAATTTAGTTGATGTCGATGGAAATGTAATTACTAAAAATAAGCATTTGCTTTCGTTAAAAGATCTCGATTTGTCGGAACATTTGCAGGATATGATTGATGCAGGAATTACATCGTTAAAAATTGAAGGAAGATTGAAAGATTCTGATTACGTAAAAAATATAACAGCTTTCTACCGTAAAAAACTCGATATTATTCTCGAAAGTAATTCTGAATATAAAAAAGCATCAGCAGGAAAAACTATTTTCTTTTTTGAGCCTGATCCGGATAAAAGTTTTCGCCGCAGTTCAACTGATTATTTTTTTAACGAACGACATAAAGGAATTTTTACGCCCGAAACTCCAAAATCGTTAGGTGAAGAAATAGGTAGGATTACTATTATTGGAAAGAATTTTTTTGAAGTTGAAAATGGTAACAAGTTGAACAATGGCGATGGATTGTGTTTTCTTAATTCAAAAGCAGAGTTGGTTGGTTTCAGGTTAAATAAAACTGAAATTTATCAACAGGGAAACAGGGCAGGAGTGAAGTGTTTTCCTCTGACTTTGCCTGAAATTATAACCGGAACTTTGTTGTACCGAAATCAGAATCAGGTTTTCGATAAAATACTTGCCGGAAAAACTTCGGAACGTAAACTTCCGATTGTGATTGAATTTTGCGAAATTGATACGGGTTTTTCCTTAAAAGCGATGGATAAAGATGGAATTTCGGCAGAAATATTAATTGATGCAGAGAAACAACCTGCTCAAAAACCTGATGCTGTATATGAAAATATCCGAAATCAGTTATCGAAACTTGGAAACACTATTTACGAAGCATCTGAAGTAAAAATATATATTCATCAACCCTGGTTTTTTGCTGCTTCGCAATTAGGCGAATGGAAACGCGGATTGATTGAAAAGCTCGAAAACATCCGTCAATCGGCATATAAAACAGAACTGAGAAAGCAAGCTGAAAAAGCATTTTTTCCTCAAAAAGCATTGACCTATCTTGGAAACATTACAAATAGTTTAGCCGAAAGTTTTTATCGTGAACATGGCGTGGAATACATTCAGCTCGGATTTGAAGTAAAAGCTCAGAAAGGTGTTCCACTTATGTTTACGCGCCATTGCATAAAATACGAAATGGGTCGGTGTCCGCACCATTGCGGAAAACCTGATTTTAAAGAACCGTTTTATCTGACACATAAAGGACAGAAATTTGAACTGAAATTTGATTGCAAAAAGTGCGAAATGCAGGTGTTGAAAGGATAAATGGCGTTAAGAATTATATTGATTGATTAAGATCTTTTTTATCTGTATAGAAAAAATGTTGTATCAATTTCCTGTCATTCTTGCGATACGCTTTATATGGCTCCGATTGTGAAAGTAAAAATGCTTTTATCAATGGACTGAACAAATGTGCAAGTTTTTTTTTGTAAACTGCTATTGAACTTTTAGTTTTTTCGAAATAACTATCGATATTGTCTTTTCTGAAATGTAGAATATTTTCGAGAATATTGCCATCAGCAAAGTATCCGCAGTGAAAGTTTCTTTCGGCAAACGCAAATTTCGGAAAATTCAGCTTGCCTAATCCGAATATTTTGAACGAACGTTGCAAAAAATCCAGATACGAAATACAACACTTTTCCCCGCCTCCAAGGTTATAGATTTTTCCTTTAAGTTCGCCAATGTGAAATATTGCATTTACAAATGCCCTTGCAGTATCTTCAGGAGTACAAATTTCAAGTTTAGTGTTAAGCGGCATGTGAAACATGAGTTTCGTCATTTTATGATTTTTCATTATCGCTGCTAATCTGAAAATTGTCCAGTGTAGATTGCTGTTACGCACTATTGTTTCCGCATCCATTTTCGACTGACCATAAATATCGCCTTCGCTAATACTTAAAATATCCGAAACAATTATATCGGGATTTTTAACTCTGTCGCCATACACTGATATTGATGAGCAGTAAATGAAAAATGCGTTGGGTGAAGTTTTTTCGATTTGTTGTATCAGGTTTTTTGTACCCTCCACATTAATTCTATGTGTTAGAATTGGGTTTTTGTCGGCAGCAGGTGGAATAATTGCGGCAAGATGTATAACTACATCAAAATTTGGCTGTATTTTCAGCATATCAGTATTGTCGGAAATATCTCCGTAAATTACTTTAATATTCGAAAACTGCCTGAAAACCAGCTTCGATTTCGTGTTGTCTATATCGAAAACTGTTACATTGAAATCCTGCAAATCATGTAAATGTTTTAAAACTTCATAACCAACTGTTCCTGATGCGCCGGTAAGTAAAATTTTTTTTTGCTCCATAACTTTAAGTTTAAACTCAAAAATAAGGTGTAATTTCAGTATAAAAGTCCGTTTTTTAAAGTTTGGAGAACTAAAAAGTATAATTTTTTGGTTGAAAGTTAGATTTTTAAATAATTCATTTGAATAGAATTTTAATAATGAATATTGTAGTAAATGAAATGATAGTTTTTATGTTTTATAAACTTATCATCCCTCTGAAACCTCTCACGGCATAATATGATTCTGCACCATTATGATAAGTAAATACATGATTATACCTTCGGTCGCAGAAAAGTGCACCTCCGAGTTTACGAATTTCATCAGGTGTTTTTATCCAACTTGAAGTTTTTAGATCGATATTTTCAAGATTTTGAAGGTTTCTGTATTGTTCTTCGGTTAAGAGTTCAATACCCATTTCTTGAGCCATGTTTACGGCGCTGTTGGCGGGTTTAAACTCTTTTCTTTTTTCGAGCGCTTCGTGGTCGTAACATAAACTTCGTCTGCCTTTAGGGCTTTCTGATGAACAATCCATAAAAATATAATCGCCTGTTTCAGAGTTAAAAGCAACTACATCAGGTTCGCCACCGGTGTGTTCCATTTCCTTTAGTGACCATAATTTTTGAGGATTATTCTCAAGTCTTTGCTGAATTTTATTCCAGTCATGTTCTTTATGACGATTTGTGTTTTTCTCAAATCGTTTTTTCAGAATTTGAATTAATTCTGTTGCCTCTTCAGTGGATAATATCCTGTTTTCCATTTTCTTGTAATTTTAATCTAAAACAGAAAACAGGAAGAAAAGTTTCTTCAAATCCAAAAAAGTTAAGTTTTTGAGGATTTATTAATGTGAAAATTAAAATAATTACTCAAAAAAACCTTGTTTTTTTAGAACCTCTAAATATTTTTCGGAGAAGAACTCATTGTTCTTTTTTATGTAACGAATATCCGTAAAAACCTGTGCTAAGGTTTCTTTTTTATTTTCGGTAACAAAGTTTTTATAAAATTCTAATCTTTCTTTTTCCTGATACAAGTCGTTGATTTTTTCCGCTGAAAAATCGTTGTATTTTTCGAGATGTACTACCGATTGTAGCGGAAGTCTGTCGGTAACAGGTGGGTTATCTGCCGGATATCCGACCGTAATAGCAGTTACAGGAACTACAAGTTTTGGTAAATTGAGGATGTCGATAATTTCACCGGCATTGTAAGTGGCTGTACCAAGGTAGCAAATTCCCAGTCCTTTATCCTCGGCAGCTACTGCAAATGTTTGTGCGAAAATAATGGCATCGATAGCAGCGGCAATAAATGACTGAAAATTACCGTAACCGGGTTCAGCATCACGCATTTTACACCATTTACTGAAACGGTTAAAATCGGCGCAAAAAGTGAGTATTGCAGGCGCTTGCATCACCATTGGCTGATTGAAATGTGTTGGCGCTAATTGTTGTTTTATTTCTTCATTTGTTGTAACCACCACGCTGTAGGCCTGCATGTTGCCGGTATTTGATGCCTGAGCGGCTGCTGTTAACAGTTTGGTCATCAATTCTTCCGGAATGGGTTGAATTGTGTATTTACGTATAGTTTTTCGTTGATTGAGTAAAGTTAGCATATACTTTTATTTCAAAATTGTTTTTATTAATTGTATCTTTGTTTTTTAAATAATTCAAATTTGTGAATTCCAATATTTCGCTAAAATGATTTTTTTATTAAAAAAAGTCGATTTGTATGTGAACGATACAAAGATAAATACTTTAAATGAATATTTTTTTTCACTTTGAATTCAAATAAAAATCTTTTTCTAATTTTACAACAAAAACTCATATTTTTCTGTTAAGAGAAGAATTTAATATACAAGTAAAAAATTACCAAAATTTGATTCAAAAAAAATAATTTTTCGAGTTTCTTAATCTCAATTTATAAAACAATGGCACTACAAACAGGCGAAAAAGCTCCCGAAATACTCGGGCTAAATCAGGATGGTAAAGAAATCCGCTTATCTGATTTTTCCGGAAAAAAACTGGTTTTATATTTTTACCCAAAAGATAGTACACCGGGTTGTACAGCTCAGGCATGTAGCTTGCGCGATGGTTACGAAGATTTGCGTAAAGCCGGCTACGAGGTAATAGGCGTTAGCGCGGATAGCGCTGCTTCGCACAAAAAATTTATTGAAAAACAAAGTCTTCCGTTTAATCTAATTGCTGATACTGATACAAAACTTTCAGATATTTTTGGTACATGGGGCGAAAAATCGATGTACGGACGAAAATATATGGGGATGTTCCGTACAACATTTATAATAAACGAAGAAGGAATCATTGAGAGAATTATAACACCTAAAGAAGTAAACACAAAAAATCATATGCAACAAATACTATGAGAAGTAATTTTAATCCATGGCATCAGGTAGTGCCACTCACTGATAACCCTGATATTGTTAAAGGAATTATCGAAATACCAAAAGGCAATCGTGCAAAATACGAACTTGATAAGGAAAGTGGGCTTCTGCGCCTCGACAGGGTGCTTTATTCGTCGGTTTATTATCCGCACAATTATGGTTTTATACCTCAAACCTATTGTGATGATAAAGACCCGCTCGATATTATGATTCTTTCGCGTATAGAAGTTGTGCCGCTTTGCATTGTAGAAGCAAAAGTGATTGGTGTGATGCGAATGCTTGATAACGGCGAAGCTGATGATAAAATAATAGCTGTTGCTGCCGGAGATCCGAGTGTAAATCATTTTAACGATGTGTCGGACTTGCCACCGCACATGATTCAGGAAACCATGAGTTTCTTCGAAGATTACACCAAGCTCGAAAATAAAACTGTTGTAGTTGAAAAATTCTTCGACAGGGAAACCGCACTCCAAATTATTGATGATAGTTATAAACTTTACAAGAAACATTACGGCGAATTGCATAAATGGTTCTTTGGAAGATAACAATTATTTTATCATACAGAAAATACAGTCTTTCAAATTCTTAAATGAATTTTTAAGACTGTATCTTTTTGTTATTACATTGTTAAATATTTAAAAATGAAGTTTTTATTTTAAACCTGAAATATAACCGATTGTCAAAAGGATAAAACAAACAAATTACAAACATTTTAATTATTTAAGGACATGAAAAAGATTGGTTTATTTTTGTTGGCAACTTTATTTGTATGCAGTTTACCTCTTTCTGCTCAAAATCAGTTAACTGAAAAGAATTACGAAAAGAGAAAAGAATTCCGTGAAAAACTCGAAAACAGGAGGGAAGAGGTGAAGGAAAAACATACTGCAAAAAAACGTGCAGGTTATATGGCAGTTGATTTGGAATTGACAGACGTTCAGCGCGATAAGTTACAGGCTCTGTTCGAAAAACAGGACAAACAACGCGAAGAACATCAGGCAGAAATGAAAAAACTCCGCGAAAAACAAATGAGCAAAATGGAAGCTCAGCGCAAAGCAAACGATGCTGAAATGGAAAAGATTCTCGGAACGGAAAAATTTAAAGAATTACAGGCGAAAAGAACTGAACGCAGAGAACGTATGGAAAATTTGAGGGAGAAACGAATGAATAATAAATTTAGTGGTAAAAGAAATATGCAGGGACAATTTGGAAGAAGAAATCCCGCACCACAAAAAGAGGGTTTATAGTTATAAGTTTTTTAAGGTATAGATTATTGTTTTGTTTAAGAGATTGTCAGATTAGATGTTTGGCAATCTCTTTTTTTATTTCATTAATTTTATTTCAAAAAAAATGAAATTATAGGATAAATTTGTACTTTTACATATGTATTTAACAAAATTAAAAATGACGGAATCAGAACAGCCACATGAATAGGAATTAATCTTTTTAAAAATTTAATATATAAATTGGTATTTAATAGTATTAATTCAGTAAAACGATTTTACTATACGTGCGCATCGTAAAGAATACTGGATGTTTGTATTGTTTAATTTCATTTTATGATAGTGACTTTGGCTTTGGATAATGTATTGGGTCTTGCTACCTTGTACTCATGTCCGATTTCCATGCTTTACTCATTAGTAGTTTTAATTCCGAGTTTGGCAGTTTTAGTACGTCGTTTACACGTCAATGGTTAAAGTGAGGTATTTTTTTTGTTAGCTTTATCCTGTAATTGGCACTATTAGGTTACTCATTCTACTAATTAAAGCTTGTGATACAGGCGAAAATAAATATGGTGTCGACCCCAAACAGTAATTAATTACAGATTTTTACTATTCTGTAATTTTTCACAACCACAGGGAATTCAATTTGTAGGAGGAAATTTTGACGAAACTCTTTATTAAATATTTAATATTTATGAAATCTGCTTATAAAATTATTTTATTACTTATTTGCTGCGACTTAACAGCTTATTCTCAAAAAAAATATCTTTTTCATCCAGCCGAAATATCGGATTCTGTTAAAATAATGGCAATTTCTTATAGTCCTAATGTAAAAACAAACTTTTATATTAACGATCCTCTGATTGTAAAACAATTTATGGAAAACGTAACTTATGGTGACACAGTTAAATCACCAATTATTGACTCATATTGGACTATTATAAAATTAATAAAAAACAAAAAGACTATAGATTCATGGGGTTATTGGCCTACAGGTTCAAATATCCAAAAGCAGAATCAATGTTATGATTTTGATTTGACTCAATTACGTTCTTATATGAGCAATTACTATATTACATATTCTAAAAATGAAAAAAGTTTCATTACAGTTGAAGAGTATAAAAGTTATATTGATACTATTTTAAATGAAAAAAATATAATAAATTATGAACCTGAATTTTCACAATATGAGGGATGGTTTTATGTAACTGTTCAATATACAAGTGAAATAAATACTGTTTCAAAAGCTATTCAAAAAATAAAAAAAGAAATGAATAGTGAACCTGAAATGTTAATTGGATATTCCGGTGACGTTTATAATATCGAGAATAAAAATAAACTATATAGGTTGAAAGTTCAATCAAGTTATAATCAATTCAATGAGTTCAAGCCAATTGAAAGTATCAAACATGACTGGAATCCGTATCCATATAAAGTTAAAGTAAAAACGTTTGAAATTAACAAGTAAAATTTTTTTATATACATAAGTAATAATTTTCTAAGTATTATTCTAATAATCAGAATACTCAGCATATCTATGTCTGAGTATTTTTTCTTTTTAATACATCATTACTAACAAATCTGCTATAACAAGAAAATAACCAATCATTCTGATAACTGTAAAATCAATGATTAACATTGAAAATAAAAAACAATAAAACTGAAGAATACTTAGGGTGACGAATCTTACGATATGGTACTGAAATATACAATTGAGCCTAATCCCTAACATCGGGCATAATTGAAAAGTATGACGTTTCTTGACATAATAAGCCCAAAATGCAAAAGCTGTCGAAAATTCCTATTGTATCGCCACCAAAAAATTTATTGGTGTAACTTCTCCTGTAAAAACAAAAAAGAGGATTCCGCCAAACTGAATTATGACCAATAAGTAATGAATAGCTTTCATACTCATTATTCGTTTATCTGTGCTTTTAATTTGGGACGCAGTCTGCTTTTAAAAATTTTGCTGTCGGCATATCTTTGTGCATTTTCCACCCGAGCTTTGAGTTTTTCATCTTCCGGCAAATTGAAAATCACTTTACATTCGTCGCTGCAACAACCTGAATACTTCTCCCGGCATTCTGCACACTGAATAAATAACAAATGACAGTCGTTGTTAGCGCAATTAGTATGCGTATCGGCAGGTTTGCCACACTGATGGCAGTGCGAAATTATTTGTCCATCAACCGATTCACCCAAGCGTTCGTTGAACACAAAGTTTTTTCCGTAAAATTTCGATTCGATGCCTAGTTGCTTAATTTGTTGCGCATACTCAATAATGCCTCCATATAACTGTGAAACGTTTTCGAATCCTTCGTTTATCATAAATGCGCTGGCTTTTTCGCAACGAACTCCACCTGTACAATAAAGTAGAAACTTTTTATCTTTATCGTCTCTGAATTTATCAACCACCATTTGCACTTCTTCGCGAAAAGTATCTACATCCGGACAAAACGCATTTTTAAAATGACCTATTTCGCTCTCGTAATGATTTCGCATATCTACCACAATGGTATTTGGTTCGTCAAGCGCTTCGTGAAATTCCAATGCAGATAAATGTTTTCCAACTCTCGATAAGTCGTAAGTTCCGTGCTCCAAACCATCGGCTACAATTTTAGGACGCACTTTTATGGTGAGTTTATAAAACGATTTGCCGTCATCTTCTATGGCATACTTTATTGGCAGTTGACCGAGTTCGTGAATTGCATAGAGCTGATTCAGAAATTGATCCAGATTATGTTCAGGAACGCTCATTTGCGCATTAATACCTTCGCGGGCTACATAAATTCGTCCAAAACAACCTAACTCACTCCATGCACGATACAAATCGTTGCGAAATTCGGGTGGATTTTCAATTTCGAAGTATTTATAAAACGATATTGTACGACGTTTAAATGTCTCTTGTTGAAGTCGTTCCTTTAAAATTCGGCGGTCAATTCTATTTTCAAGCATATATTTTATTTACAACTACACTAACAACCATCATTCGTATTTGTTTAAAAAGTGAATTTATCTATAGTGTTATTTATAAAATAGATATTTATATTTTAAAATACTGAATAACAAACATCTATTATTTTAATGCAATGTGGACATTGCAAAATAAGATTTTTTAAGATTTATGTAAAATTTTATATGTCAGGTGATTGTGCATTTTGCTGTTTAAAATTTCAATTTGTATCTATTTCAACTAAAAACTTATTCAAAACGGATTTGTTTAACGAACAAAAAAACTAAACTATATATTCCATGAGTACAAATAATAAAGCAATACCAAAAGATATTGAAGAATTAGAAAACGAAGAGTGGTTTTACTCGCTCGATTATGTAATGCAACAATGGGGACCCGACCGTGTTATCGAACTCTTGCGCCAACTTCAGGTACGCGCTCACAAGGCGGGCGTTGAATTACCTTTTACTGCTAACACGCCCTATATCAACACCATTACGCGCGATAAGCAAGTACCTTACCCCGGAAATCGTGAAATTGAACGCAAAATAAAGAGCATTATTCGATGGAATGCCATGGCCATGGTTGTAAAGGCAAACAAAACCGAAAACGGCATTGGCGGACATATTTCCACTTATGCATCGGTAGCTACACTGCTAGAAGTTGGTTTCAACCACTTCTTTAAAGGAAAAGATGCACCTAATGGAGGCGACCAAATTTATTTTCAGGGACATTCAACTCCCGGGATTTATGCCCGTGCTTTTCTCGAAGGTCGTTTAACACAGGATAATATCTGCAATTTCCGTCGTGAACTGAACCCGAATGGTGGCGTTTCGTCGTATCCACACCCCTGGTTGATGCCTAAATTTTGGGAATTCCCAACCGTTTCGATGGGTCTGGGTCCGATTATGGCTATTTATCAGGCACGTTTCAACCGCTATTTGGAAGACAGAGGATTAAAGGAAACAGCCGGACAAAAAGTGTGGGCATTTCTGGGCGATGGCGAAACCGACGAACCGGAAGCATTGGGCGCAATCACACTGGCTTCGCGTGAGAAATTAGACAATCTTATTTTTGTAATTAACTGTAACCTGCAACGTTTGGACGGCCCTGTTCGTGGAAACGGAAAAATTGTACAAGAGCTCGAAGCTGTTTTCCGTGGTGCAGGTTGGAACGTGATAAAAGTA
Organism: uncultured Paludibacter sp.; assembly: GCA_964405245.1. Taxonomy (GTDB): domain Bacteria; phylum Bacteroidota; class Bacteroidia; order Bacteroidales; family Paludibacteraceae; genus Paludibacter. The sequence continues at coordinate 4,847 of CAYONE010000042.1, read as the reverse complement.
CTCTGGGGTGGCGAATGGGACACGCTGATTGAAAATGATAACAAAGGAAAACTCGTTAAACGTATGGGCGAAATTGTGGACGGACAGTCGCAGAAGTTCTCCATTGCCGATGGCGGATACGTGCGTAAAGAGTTTTTTGGCGTTGACCCTGAATTGGAAGAAATGGTGAGCCACCTTACCGACGATCAAATTCGCAAAATGAAACGTGGTGGTCACGACCCCGAAAAAGTATATACTGCTTTTAATGCAGCCGTTAACCACAAAGGTCAACCAACTGTAATTCTGGCAAATACCATTAAAGGTTACGGTTTGGGCGAAAGTGGTGAAGGTAAAAATATCACCCATTCGCAGAAAAAACTGAACGAAGACGAGTTGAAAGAATTCCGTACTCGCTTCGGCATTCCGCTTTCGGACGAAGAAGTGGTGAAAGCGCCTTTCTATAAACTGCCCGAAGATTCGCCTGAGATGCAATACCTGAAAAAACGTCGCGAAGCCTTGGGAGGTTCGGTGCCTGAACGTCGCGTGGATGTTCGTCCAATTAAAACACCACCCGAAGAAGTGTTTGCTGAGTTTTACAAAAGCTCCGAAGATCGTGAACTCTCAACCACTATGGCATTTGTACGTATTCTTACTAAATTATTAAAAGACAAAGAAATAGGCAAACTAATTGTGCCGATTGTGCCCGACGAAGCCCGTACTTTTGGTATGGAATCGTTGTTCCGCGCCAATGGAATATACTCGCACGTTGGACAACTTTACGAACCGGTTGATAAAGAGCAATTGCTCTATTACAAAGAAGCCAAAAACGGACAGATTCTCGAGGAAGGTATTACCGAGGCCGGTTCTATGTCGTCGTTTATCAGCGCCGGAACGGCTTATGCCACACACGGACTGAATATGATGCCATTTTTTGTGTATTACTCGATGTTTGGTTTGCAGCGCATTGGCGACTTGGTATGGGCGGCAGCCGATATGCAGGCGAAAGGATTTTTGGTGGGCGGAACGGCCGGACGTACTACGCTAGCAGGCGAAGGACTTCAACATCAGGATGGTAACAGTCATTTGTTGGCTTATCCTGTACCTAATCTGGTGACTTACGACCCTGCTTTTGCTTACGAATTGGCGGTAATTATCCGCGATGGTATTCGTCGCATGTACGAAGAGCAGGAAAATGTGTTTTATTACATAACGGTAATGAATGAAAATTATCCTATGCCGGCTATGCCCGAAGGTGTAAAAGACGGTATTTTGAAAGGAATGTATTTGTACCAAAAATCGACCAAACCAAAAGCTACACTTACAGCCAATTTGCTTGGAAGCGGAACGATTATGAACGAAACGCTGAGAGCAGCCGAAATTTTACAAGACAAATACGGAGTGGGTGTAGATGTTTATAGCGTAACAAGTTATAAAGAATTGCAGCGCGATGGATTGGATGTGGAACGTTACAATTTATTGAATCCGGGTAATGAAAAAATGCCTTACGTTTCGACATTAATTAAAAATGAAGGTGTAATTGTGGCTGCTTCGGATTATGTAAAAACCTTGCCGGATTCCATTTCGAAATGGTTGCCAAAACGACTTTACACACTTGGAACAGATGGTTTTGGTCGTTCGGAAACACGTGCCGAATTACGTAATTTCTTCGAAGTAGATGCCAAACACATTGCATTTACTACCCTTTATGCTTTGTATAAAGAAGGTAATTACAAATTGGCCGATTTGAAAAAAGCCATGGATGAGCTTGGAATTGATGCAAATAAACTCAATCCAATGGTATCATAGTTTTGATTTTGTAAAAACAGTCGTAAAACCTGTCTTATTCCCCCTTTAGGGGGTTAGGGGGCAGTTATAAATTATAGATATGATGAAAAATTTTAAAATACCCGAATTGGGTGAAAATATAAAATCAGCTTCCATTGTCAAAGTGCTTGTCAGCGTGGGTGATACCGTTGAATTAGATCAGCCACTGCTCGAACTCGAAACCGATAAAGCAACGATTGAAGTGCCTTCGGATATTGCCGGAAAAGTGATAAGCATTGCGGTAAACGAAGGCGATACAGTAACAATTGGCCAGGAAGTGCTCGGTATCGACGAGACTGCAAGCGGACAAGCGCCCGTGCAAGTGCCTGTTGTTGAGCAAAAGGCAGAAGCGCCTGTGGAAATAAAAATTGCTCCGGCTCCTGTAGCCGAGAAAGTGGAAATTCCTGAAAAAGAAGAAGTTTTTGTGCCGGCTCCGACTGTTGCAGCCGACGGACCGAAAGTGATTGTGGAAAATCAACCACCTATTGTTCCGAATGCAGCTCCGGCAGCACCATCGGTTCGCCGATTAGCGCGAGAAATTGGTGTGAATGTAAATCAGATAAAAGGTACCGGACCGGGTGGACGCATTTTGCTCGATGATGTAAAAGCATTTAGCAAAGCTCTGCATCAGCAACGCAATGAAATTCAACATATTCGTGCCGAACAACATCAGGAACCTCTACCCGATTTTACGAAATTTGGCGAAATAGAAATGCAGGCTATGAGTAATATTCGTTACAAAACAGCCGACCATTTAAGTCATGCATGGCATACCATTCCGCATGTTACGCAGTTCGATAAAGCTGATATTACCGCTTTGGAAGAATTCCGCAAAAGCTATGCAAAAATGGCTGATAAACAAGGTGTTAAACTAACCGTTACGGCTATTTTGGTAAAAGTAATTGCGTTAGCACTCAAAAAGTTTCCGCAGTTTAATGCGAGTGTGGACATGCAAAACAAACAATTGATTTACAAAAAATACTATAATATTGGTATTGCTGTGGATACGGACTTTGGATTGATGGTACCTGTTATACGTAATGCCGACAAGATGAACGTCATTGAAATTGCACGCGAAATGAATGTGTTGGCCGAAAAAGCCCGTACAAAAAAAGCAGGTATTGCCGATTTGAGTGGCGGTTGCTTTACTATAACTAACCTGGGTGGAATTGGCGGAACTGCTTTTACACCCATTGTAAATGCACCCGAAGTGGCTATTTTAGGCGTTTCGCGTGGGCAAATGGAGCCGGTGTATATCGATGGTAAGTTTGAACCGCGTCTGATGCTACCGTTCTCGCTTTCGTACGATCATCGTATTATCGACGGAGCCGATGGCATTCGCTTCCTGCGCTGGATTATTGATGCGATTGAAAACCCTATGAAATTAATTGTAGAAGGATAGACCTCTCCCCAACCCTCTCCAATGGAGAGGGAGAAGCTCAAAAAATAAAATTTTATTAAAATGGAAAATTCAAAAAAAGATATAAAACTTGTAGTAATTGGTGGAGGTCCCGGCGGGTATGCTGCGGCGTTTTATGCGGCTGATTTGGGAATGAACGTTACGCTGGTGGATTTGGAAAAAAATCCCGGTGGCGTGTGCCTTTATCGTGGTTGCATTCCTTCCAAAGCTTTGCTGCATGTGGCAAAGCTGATAAACGAAACGAAAGAGGCGAAAGCGTGGGGTGTGGATTTTGGCGAACCTAAAATCGATATTGACCAACTTCGCGCCTTTAAAGATAAGGTTGTAGGTAAACTTACCGGCGGATTGGGCGTACTTTCCAAACAGCGCAAAATTAACTTTGTGCAGGGACGTGCTAAATTTGCATCGTCGAAAAGCATTGTTGTTACCAAAGAAGATGGAACTTTGCAGGAAATCAGCTACGATAAAGCGATAATTGCCATTGGTTCGGTCATTGCAACGGTTCCGTCGCTGCAAATCGACAGCAAACGCCTGCTTAATTCCACTTCGGCACTTGACCTGCCAACCATTCCAAAAAGTCTTTTGGTAGTGGGTGGTGGTTATATCGGCCTCGAACTCGGTTCGGTGTATGCTGCATTGGGAACGAAAGTTTCGGTAGTGGAATTTATGGACCGCTTGCTACCGGGAGCCGATCAGGATTTGGTTTCGCATTTGCAAAAACGACTTTCGCATTCGTTCGATAAAATTATGTTACAATCGAAAGTGACTGAAATTAAAGAAGTAGGTGAGGGTTTAACTGTAAAAATCGAAAACAAAGAAGGCGTGGTGGAAGAGCAGCAATACGATTATGTATTGATGTCAATCGGGCGTAAACCACAAACTGCCGGCTTGGGACTCGAAAATACGCAAGTACAGGTGAACGAGCGTGGTTGGATAATTGCCGACAATACGCTGAAAACCAATGATGAACACATTTATGCCATTGGTGATATAGTTGGCGAACCGATGCTGGCACACAAAGCATCGCACGAAGCGCGTGTGGCTGTGGATGCTATTTCGGGTAAAAAAGTAGCATTCGAACCCCTGGCCATTCCGGCGGTTGTTTTTACCGACCCCGAAATTGCGTGGGCAGGTCTCAACGAAAATACGGCAACAGCCAAAGGTATTAAATACGAAGTTGCAAAATTTCCGTGGGCAGCCAGTGGGCGCGCCACCACACTCGACCGCAGCGATGGACTGACAAAAATCCTTGTCGACACCGAAACGGAACGCGTACTCGGAATTGGGTTATGTGGCCCCGGAGCAGGCGAAATGATAGCCGAAGCAGTTTTAGCCATCGAAATGGGCGCTACTGTAAAAGATTTAGCGCTCACTATTCATCCGCATCCCACGCTTTCGGAAACGGTAATGGAAGCCGCTGAATTGTTCTACGGACATTCGTCGCATTTGTATAAACCGGCGAAGAAATGAACTACCAACTGAAACAATAATAGAACTTCTATGATTCGTTTTTATGCTTGAATCATAGGAGTTTCTTTAATATTATTCAATTTTTGTCGGGTCTTTAAAATCAATAGTCCGTTAGAAAAAAAATAAATATTAAGCGGCTTTAGTGCCGAAAAAC